>NZ_JAPZEI010000009.1 GCF_027257905.1 Coraliomargarita parva | reverse complement strand
ACCACACCGAAAAACGCTGTTTGACCGCCTTCATGTACTCCGAGACGTCACCCATACGAGCCAGCAGCTTCGCACGGATCGCCCCGGCCTCCTCGCCGCCCGCCTCCAGCTGACGAGCCATCTCCGCCGCCGAGGCCGCCTGGTACTTCGTCGGACGCGGGTACAGCACACGGTAGCGCCGCATCAGCTCCGCATCCCCCACCGACTGCCGGTCCGGCACTCGCAGCAGCACATGGAAGTGATTGCCCATGATGCAGTAAGTCAGCACCTGTACCCCGCAAAAATCCGACATCTGGTGCAGCATCTTACGAAGCACCTCCTTCTCACTGTCACCGAACAAGGCCTCCCCGTTCACCGTGCGCGTCATACAGTGGTACACCGCCTCACTTCCACTCACCTTCAATCGACGCATCCGCATCACTCAAACATGCAACATGACAATCAGATTGTACAGTTCATTCTGCCTGTCCCTTTAAAATACTTTAGAATACCCCATCGCGCTGAGGGCATCGAACCACTCACTGGGCAACTCGGGCATTCATCGATCAGATCCATAAGCGCTTCAATTTCAGCATCATTCAGTTCTTCAAATAATGCGTCAGCAAAAGCCGTGGTTGCGGGTGAATGACTGAAATAAGCCTTCAAAGTTTCCTCGTCGAAGCATTCTACGAATGCCTGAGTAGAAGTGATGTATGAGAACGCAATGAACGAGAAACGACAACTTTGCGCGAGACTGAGCCATAAAAATGTAAGCGAAGCCAAGCTTGAGTCTTGCTCCTGCGACAAAGTCATCTTGGTTAAAGCGCTATGCGTCCGATCCGCACAGCTGCCCGGGCCCTCATCTTACTTGAGGGCAAACTGCTCGCCATAAAAATGCGCGATCAGTCGGGTGTCTTTTATATACTTCCAGGGGGAGGCCAGCGCCACGGGGAGACCCTGCGTAAAGGCTTGATGCGCGAGTGCCTGGAGGAGATCGGAACCGATGTCGAGGTTGGAGAGCTTCTCTATATCCGTGAATATATCGGACGGAACCATGAATTCCGTAAGGCCCATCATGCTTTTCACCAAGTCGAGCACGTCTTTCGTTGCACCCTCCCCAACCCAGAAGGGATCGGTCCGGGGACAGAACATGACAAGAAGCAAATCGGAGTGGAATGGATCCCCCTGGAAGAGCTCGACAAGCGGCGCTTCCTGCCGAGTGTGATCAAGGATTTCTTCAAGGACGGACAGTTCACCCCCCCCAGCAACTACCTGGGAGATGTCAACTAGCGGTTGTTTGTTGCAGGTTGCTCATTGAATGTCCAACAATGGTCCCTCCCGATTCCCAAAATCCCAGCCTGCAATCACCGATTGAGCGTCTACAGCCGCATATTTAACAAGAACTACCAAGGGCTCATGCAGCCTGAAGGGCGTTTGCGTCTGGATTGGATCAACCCACTCTGCATCTTGCTGCTCTGCACGGTCGGCATACTGTTCATCTACTCGGCCCAGTATTCCTACGGCGGGAGTAACTGGAAAAGGCAGCTTTTCTGGATGGCAATCGGCACTGGAACGTACTCTGCAATTTCGCTGGTCGATTATAAAATCTTCCTAAAATACGCACATTTCATTTATGCTGCCGGCATATTCGGGCTGCTATTGACGACCGAACTCAGTCCGATCAGCTACGCCGACATGGGAGCTCGTCGCTGGGTAAATTTGGGCTTTACGCGGGTGCAACCGACCGAAGCTGCCAAAATCGGGACCCTAGTAATGGCAGCCAGCGTTCTGGCGCGCTCCGAACTTGGCAGCGTACAGGATTCACTAGTCGTTCTGGCTAAGGTAGCTATCATATTTTTGCTGCCAATGTTGTTGATTTTCCTGCAGCCAGACCTAGGTTCATCGCTTGTCTTTCCACCGATGATCTTCGCGCTGCTATATGTTTCCCGCTTGTCGGAGAAATTTTTCCTAAGCGCATTTGCGCTGTTTGCCGTGGCCCTCGCCGTCCTTGGCGCGGACATCTATGGCTACAGCAAGCATCTCAAAGACCAGCAGGAAGCAGAGGCCAGCGACAACGCGGCGATCGTCGAAACCTACCATTCACTTCTACCCATCCATGATTATCAACGCAACCGGATCCTGACCTTCGTCGCTCCCGACGTGGTCGATCCTTCAGGCACCGGCGCAAGCTGGAATGCCAACCAGGCAAAGATTTCAGCCGCCACCGGCGGCGTTTCGGGCAAGGGTCTCTTTAACGGAACCCAAGCCCAGCTTGGCTACCTGCCACAAGCGGTAGCCCACAATGACTTTATTTTCTCCGTGATCGCGGAGGAAACAGGCTTTCTTGGAAGCGCGTTCGTCGTCGGGCTATTTTGCCTGATGGTCACCAACGGCATACGTATTGCCGGACTCGCAAGAGATCGATTTGGAATGCAACTGGCGATCGGCGTCAGCGTGCTATTCCTCGTCCACTTCTTCATCAACATTGGCATGACTATCGGCATCACCCCGATTACCGGACTCCCGCTTCCGTTTTTAAGTTACGGAGGCTCATTTGTTCTGAGCTGTTTCATTCTTCAAGGACTCGTTCAAAGCGTATACCGGTACCGGAGAGACTATTCATGATAGATCGATCCTGAAAGAAGACACATTAGAAGCGAAACAGCACTCGGAACTTGGGAGGCTCCCCACACCCTGGGAAACCCAAGACCAATGCAAGATTCAACGACAGATAATACCACACCCGAAGATCAATACACAGAAGAACTCAGCTCGGCTCCCAAAGAGCAAAAGGCGGAGCAAATTGACAAAAAGGAACTACGAAAGGACGCCGCACAGCGTGCCAAGAAACAACCGATTGTCACCCGCATCATTAAAGCGCTGAAAAACGAAAAGAAGGCTTACTCGGAACTCATCATCAACTCTGAGCCGCTCGAAAAACGAGTTGCCCTACTCAAGGACGGGGTACTCGAAAAATTCGAAGTGGAGCGCACCGGAGAAGCCCGTGAAGTCGGAGCGATCTTCAAGGGGCGCATTCAGAATCTCGAGCCTGGTTTGAAAGCCGCCTTCGTCGATATCGGTCAACCGAAAAACGCCTTCCTACACTACTGGGACATCCTGCCCGCGGCCAACGACAATACCATTGAGATTGTTCGCGATAACAAGACGGAAAAGCAAAGGAAGCGCGAAAGCGAAAAGGTGTCCCTGAAGGACATCCCAAAGCTCTACCCGATCGGCAGCGAAATCGTGATCCAGATCACAAAGGGGCAAATCGGCTCCAAGGGACCTCGGACAACGACCAACATCGCGCTGGCCGGGCGTTTTCTTGTGCTCATGCCCTATGCAGGGACACTCGGCATTTCCCGCAAGATCGAGGATAAAAAAGAGCGTTCGCGTCTCAAAGGCATCCTTCGCGGCCTCACCCTGCCGGAAGGCATGGGTCTGATCATTCGAACCGCAGGCGAAGGAAAGAAAGCCCGGTATTTCATCCGCGACCTTCACATTTTGCTCAAGCGGTGGGAAATCATCACTCAGCGCATGGAACAGGCGAAAAAGCCCACCTGCCTCTATGTCGAGCCGGACATCGTAGGCCGCACCGTGCGCGACTTCCTGACCGAAGACATCGACCGGGTGATGGTCGACAAACGTGACGACTACGACAACATCATCGACGAGGTCTCGAAGATCTCGCCCCGTTCGAAATCGAAGATCCATCTCTTTGGCGACGACATTCCGGTGTTCGAGCGCTTCAATATTGAGCGCCAAATCGAACAGACCTACCGCCGTTGCGTACCACTGCCTTCGGGCGGTGAAATCGTGATAGAGGAAACCGAAGCGTTGATTTCAATCGACGTGAATACCGGGTCGCACAAGAACAAAAACAAAGACGGCACCGACTTCATCCTTGCGGTGAATCTGGAAGCGGCAACCGAGATCGCCCGTCAGGTACGACTCCGCAATCTAGGAGGCCTGATCATCATGGACTTTATCGACATGAAGTCGAAGAAGGACCGCAATGCTGTACTGCAGCGGATGCGCAAGGAGACCTCAAACGACAAGGCGAAGACGCACATCCTACCGATCTCCACTCTGGGTATCATGCAAATGACCCGGCAGCGGCACTCGGAGAGCCATTCCAGCGGCATCTATTCGGACTGCCCCTACTGCAACGGACGGGGCTCGGTGAAATCCTCACGCACGATGAGCGTCGAGATCCAGCGACGACTAATCAGCGTGATTCGCCACATCCGAGCCCGGGACGGCCACGACAAGGAAATCCAACTCCGCGTTCTGCTCCACCCGCATAACCTCGAGCGCCTCCGTAACGAGGATGAAGAACTTCTTCTAGGTATCGAGCAGACCTACGGGGCCAAGCTCTCCTTCCGGGCCGATCCGATCTACCATGTCGAAAATTTCAAAATCGTCGACGTCGAGACGGGCCACGAGCAACGCTAGTCGCCCCGCAAAGCGAAGTTTCACAGCACGACCTAAGCGCCATGCAGATCCTGATCGCTTTCGATAAATTCAAAGACTCGATGCCGGCCGCTGCCGCCTGCAAAGCGGCGGAGGTCGGTATTCGGGCTGCCTTGGGGGATGCCGTCAAAACCACCTTAGCCCCCCTCACCGATGGCGGCGAAGGTTTTTGTCCGATCTTGGCCGAATCCGCTGGAGGCTGGATCGAGTACCATCGCGCTTCCGGCCCTCTGGGAGAAAGCGTCGAAGCGCCACTCGGTTGGGTTGAAGCCAGACAACTGCCGGCGGGCACCGAACGATACCTGTCCAAGCTGGAAGGCAAGGTCGCAGTCATAGAAATGGCGTCAGTCGCCGGTCTGGAGCAAGTTCCGAGCGACCAACGGCATCCACGCTTTACCACGACCCGAGGAGTGGGCGAATTAATCCGAATCGCGACCACAGAGTGCGCACAAGCGATCCTACTCGGCATAGGCGGGAGCGCCACGAGCGATCTCGGACTGGGTGCCTTGGAGTCACTCGGTCTCCAATTCCTCCGAGCCGATGGCTCACGGATCGAAGGTGTACTGCCAAAAGACTGGATCGAGATCGAGCGTATCGAAGGCGCGATCGAACCGGAACTCCCTCCCATCTATATCGCATGCGATGTAGATAATCCGCTACTTGGTCCCCGCGGCGCCGCTTCCGTTTACGGACCTCAAAAGGGGCTCTCCGAAGACGAGGTTGAAATTTTCGATTCCCTGGCCGGCAAAATGGCACGCATGCTATGCCGTCATTTCAACAAAGCCGAATCCTCGATTCTGACGCCCGGGACGGGAGCAGCAGGAGGCATCGGCTTCGGCCTGCACGTCTGTTGCGATGCCAATTTCGTGCCCGGCTTTGAACTGGTCACCGCATGGCTCAACCTGAAGGCCAAGATAGCCGCCGCCGATCTCGTATTAAGTGGCGAGGGTAAGATCGACTTCAGCTCACTCTCGGGGAAAGGCCCGTTTGCACTCGCAGTGGCCGCAGACAAAGCCGGCCTGCCCTGCCGCCTATTTGCAGGGAAAGCGGAAAAAGAAGCCGTCCAAGCCATTGAGTCAAAATTCCCCGGAACACGGGCTTACAGTATCACCCCCGAAGACATGGCCTTGCCCGAAGCCTTGTCAAAGGGTGCCATAAACCTTCAAGCCAGTGTCGAAAAGGTATTGAGTGCAGAGACCTTTGATCGATGACCCAAGAAGAAAAAGCACTACACACGGAGCGTCGAAAACGCATCCGTCGGGTCAAGCGTTGGCTGCGCCCCTTACCACGCCGTGCCACGATTCATCGCTATCCGATCCTAGGTCGCTTCGCCGATACCGCAAGGCAACGAATTTACCTCTGGAGCTTCCGGGAGGCCAATGCGATTCCCGCCATCTACGCCGGCTTTATCATCACGCTACTGCCCATCTACGGCATCCAAATTCCCCTCGCATTCCTCTTTGCCTTACTACTACGAGCCAACCTTCCGATCCTAGTCGGACTACAGATGGTCTCGAACCCGATCACCGTCTGGCCTCTATGGTTTGCCGCCTACCAAATCGGCCGGCACATTCTTTCAGTAATCGGGGTCATCACCCAACAGTTAACCAAAGAACAGGTGATGCACCTGCTTCACAATTTCTCGCATGCTGACTGGGGTAGCAATCTGGGACGCCTGGCCACCGTTTTCGGCATCACTTGCCTCGGAGCGATTGTCATGGGGATCTTTTTCGGTTTAGTCACCAGCGTAGCTTATCGTATCATCGCACGTCGCACGGTGGCGAGCTACGCCGTCCTGATCGAGAAGATCCATCATATCAAGGCCAGCAAACAGAACTCTACCAACAATACAGATGCTTAAGCGTTTCACCCTCATCAGCCTTTGCTCAATTCTCAGTTGGTGCGGTCTGCATGCTCAGAATATTCTCCTCGGCATCGACGTGCTGGAAAGCACCGGATTTAGGGCAGTCGCCGGCAAACGGATCGGCCTGCTCACGCACCCTGCGGGCGTCAACCGGAACGGCTTGAGCAGTATCGAGGTACTACGGCGGGCCCCGAACACGCAACTTGTCGCACTGTACGGGCCAGAGCACGGCATCTACGGAAACGAGAAGGCGAACCAGCCCATCCAGAACAAAACCGACCCACGAACCGGCCTACCCGTGTACTCGCTGTATGGGCAATACAGAAAGCCCACCGCAGAGATGTTAAGCGGTATCAATGCTCTGGTCATCGACCTACAGGATGTGGGGGTACGCTCCTATACCTATGTCAGTTGCATGCGCTACGCCATGGAAGCCTGCTTCGAAAATGACGTCGAAGTGATCATCCTAGACCGCCCCAACCCACTCGGCGGCCTCAAGGTCGACGGTCCGCCACTCGACCGCGAATGGCGAAGCTACGTTGGAGCCTTTCATGTGCCCTACGTTCACGGCCTAACCATGGGAGAGCTTGCCCGTATTGCCAAATATAGTCCGGGCTGGATGGAAGTACCCGATTCCGTACGCCAACGCGGCAAATTAACCGTCATCCCCATGCAAGGGTGGCGTCGCCACATGCTTTGGACTGATACCGGACTGCGCTGGATCCCGACTTCTCCCTACATCCCCGACCTTTCAGCCGTACTGGGCTATGCCATGACCGGACTGGGCGCACAAGAAGGTGGCTTTAGCCACGGGATTGGTACCCCCTACCCGTTTCGCCTGCTCCGCTACCGCGGCAAATCAGCTGCAGAGTTAAAATACACACTCGAACAATTGCATATCCCCGGCCTGAGCTACCGTATCGTGCAGACGAAGACTGCGGCAGGCGCCTCAATCGAAGGCGTCTATGTAGGTGTCTGCGACTGGAATCGTGTACACCCGACCGAACTCAGCTTCCGTATGATGCAACTCTCCGCCGCCTGGTCACCGAACAATCCCTTTACTTCCGCAAAGAATTCCAACCTCTTTAACAAGCACGTGGGGAGCACCGCCTGGTGGAAGGAAATAACCGAGCGAGGTGCCCATGCCCGCGTGGAGTTGTTTGTCAATCAATGGAGCCGGCAAGCCGAAGCCTTCCAGAACAAATGTCGTCGGTTTTGGCTCTACCAGTAAACGGCCAAGAAGAGAAATCAGTCACCGGAACCTTTGTGATCCACCGGCCCTCCCATCTTTCGAAGGTACTGCTCAGACTGCTTGTAGCGATAGATCGCAGCCTTCATCGAATCGTTTGACATCGGTTTGGTCACGAAATCCTGCATACCAGCCCGCTTGCAAGCCTCACGACTTTCGCCCAAGGCATTTGCGGTCAGAGCCGCAATGTAAGGACAGCTCTCCTCATCAAACATCTCATGGATCTTGTAGGTCGCCTCGATACCATCGAGTTCGGGCATCTGCAGGTCCATAAAGATCAAGTCATATTGCTTACGGCCCACCATATCGACGCACTCCGCGCCGTTTTGGGCCCAGTCAGCAGAGACACCGAACCGTTTGAGTATCTTGTTGGACAACTTGTAATTCGCCACATCGTCCTCCGCCACCAAGACCTTGATTTGATCGTCCAGTTTGACCTCCGAGAGACCGATTTGAGGTTCAGTCGTATGACGGTCCCTCTGGCCCACGACATTTGTAATGTAGAAGGTAAAGGTACTGCCCACACCGACCTTACTCGTCACTGTGATCTCCCCTCCCAGCATTTCGACAATACGCTTGCAAATCGCGAGCCCCAGGCCCGTGCCACCGTACTTTCGTGTTGTGGATGAATCCGCTTGGGTAAAAGCAAGGAAGACATCATCGATCTTATCCTCCGGAATACCAATCCCGGTATCGCTGATGGCGATATAATAGCGGGGGTCATCAGTGGACCCATGGATTTCACGCCAAGCCCGAATGCGAATTTCCCCCTTCCCCGTAAATTTGACGGCGTTGCTAATGAGGTTATTCATCAGCTGGTGCAGACGGGTACGATCGGTAAAAACAGGCTCGTTCAAGCCTTCCGCAACCTCGATGTGCATGGAGATGTTCTTCTTGTGCAAAGACAGCTTAAAGAGGCTGGCCACCTCATGAACCGACTCCTCAAGATTGATCGGGCTCACTTCCAGGCTGATCTTGCCTGCCTCAATCTTTGAAAGATCCAGGATGTCATTGATAAGATCGAGCAAGATACCTCCCGAACTGCGAATCGCACCGAGATCACTCCGCTGATCCTCATCCAAGGGAGTGTCCTGTAACATCTCGCTAAAACCGATAATTGAATTCAAAGGAGTGCGGATTTCATGGCTCATTGTCGCGAGAAAGGCGCTCTTCGCCATATTCGCCTCCTGTGCCGCTTCAGCCAGTTTCTTAGCCCTCACGGTCGTCATTTGAAGCTCCTTGGTACGACGACGCACTCTCTCCTCCACCTCCGCATAGCTGACTCTGAGCTTATGCGTCATTTCATTGAAAGCGCGTGTCAAATCCTCGATTTCCCCCCCCCCACTTGCAGGGATCTGCAGATTGAAATTCCCGGCAGCCACTTCCTTGAAATTTCTGGCCAAACGATTGAGAGGTCGGCTAACACTCATGGCAAGCCAGACCGTAATCACCAGACCACCAAGCAAAAAGATCCCCGTCGCGGTCCAATAGATAAGGCTGAGATTGGCGGTCTGGCGCTGACTGCTTTGATGGCTGCGCTCAATCAGACGATCCACCATCTCCTGAATCCGAGTGCCGTGGGTTGTTAATTTATCCGAGGCCTCCTGCCCCACCCGGGCCGCCACCGCGTACTCAATCGAGACGAGACGAAGATCCACAATCAGGTCTTCAAGCGTCCCAAGATAACGCTCCAATCCATCAATCTTAAGGCGCGGCTGGATCGCTTTCATATCGTCGAAGCGCTGTTCATAGGCCTCCCTCGCGATACTGAAATTCTCTTCAAATCGATTATAATCGTTCTCCAGCAACAAATCCCGGTTCAGAACACTAATCGCCCGGTTCATCCATCCCCAAATCAACGAATTCGCTGCGATGAAGTCCTCAACATCCTGGACCGCGCCGTACTGCGCCGGAACGAATTCCCGATGTTGCGGATCATGTAGTTCCTTGTGCACTGCATTCAAGCGGCTCTGCATCTCCAGACTAACCTGCCCGAAAATCGAGATTTTCTCCGCCACACTTTGGTCGAGCTTGGTCAGAAACTGCTCACTTTGAACCAACTTCTTAAAGACCGACTCATACTCGTCGAGACGGTCAAGCATTCCCTTGAGAAAGACATTCTCCACGTAGTCCGTGTCACTTTGGATCTGAAGCAGCGCGGTGCGGGTCTCAGCCAACGCGTTCAGGACATACTCCTCACCCTCCGAATGCTCCCTGAAGATACGGCTACCGATCGAGATTTTGGAGATTTCGCGCGAGACGACATTCAAATTCGTTAAACGATGCTCCTGCTTCTGCACCTCGAGTACGGTAAAGCGGCTCAAACCGAGAAAGAGCGCCAGAGCAAGCAAAGCAAACACCAGGCAAACCAGTATCTTGGTCGAGATGCGCATGATCAGGTCGGATTAGTCGGTCGGGTCGTAGAAATGCACCACCTGCGCGCTACCGGACTGGTAACGAGATAGTACAATAGGAGTAGCAATTTGACGTTTAGCACCCAAGCTAGTTTCACCAACGTAAGCAAGTTTTCTCGGTTTTGCAAAGAAAGGATCCTCAAAGGTCGAAGCCTCCATAACCGATCGCAGTCGACTGGCATCATCCAACGCTTCCGGACCCGCAGCCTGCAGACTGAGCAATAGCATCTGCAATGCATAGAATTGGGTATCCACCTCCATACTGGGCTCACCCAATATTTCACGATAGCGTTGCATCAAGTCGAGATAGAGCGGTGTGCGATCCTGCACAGGAAAACGCCCCCCCACATAATAAAAATCCCCGACCTCCGAATGAGTCAGTTGTGACAAATAAGCGGGCTCCTGACTGTTTTGCGCGATGCATACACCCTTGAACCCACCCCGACGCAACAAACTCAACAGAGCGACTAAATCGCCCGGAGGGATACCAGCCATTAGAATCGCATCCGGATCGGATTCGACAACTTGCCGGACCCAGTATCTAAAGTCTTCCGCCGAGCAGCCCGGCCGGAACGTTTCTTCGACAATATCGAAGCGTGCCAGGTGTTTGATTTTGACCCCACGGCTTTCCGCGACACTTTCCGCGATCCGCTTCTGATAAAGCGCCTCCTCGGAATTCCTTGCGAGAACGAGGACAGAACCATAGCCCAGTTCATCCGACAGATAGTCGTAAATAATCGGCAGCGTCTGGACCGGGGTCGGCATACCCAGAATACCGAGCGAATCTTCACTCACCAATGCAGGCGAAAATCCGTAATGCACATAGCAGATGTTGTAGGCATCCAGAAATGGCGCCACCTCGGTAACGGCATCGTCCCCAAAGGGACCGATCAAGTACCGAACCCCATCTTTCATCACCAACTTACGAGCCTTGGCCATACTAGTAACCGGATCCAACTTATCGTCTTCCACCAACAGTTCGATGCGGTAACGCCGATCCCCGATTCGTATCCCCCCCTTTTCATTGTAATGATCGGCAATGACACGAGCACAAGTGACCGTGGTCTCCCCCCATGAGCGCCCAGGCCCCGAGAGTGTCGCAATAATACCTATACGCAGAACCTGATCCGCTTCGCCCGACACCTTGCCATCCGGACTGCAAGCAAGCACCCCAAAGAGCAGAAATACAACGGCTCCCGAGAGTACGAACTTGCGAAAAATACAGGTCATTCTTGAGGATAAACCAGGATGCGATCGTGAATCAAAAAGACCAAGTCGTCTCGCTGATCACCGTTTATATCTCCGGTCAGAATCTGTCTCGGTTCAATTTTAGCCCCGGTACGCCCTTGGTAATGCATGTTCTGCTCGAAAATCTGCCAATACATACGGCTTTTCCATGTGGGTTCGGCCCGGGTCAGAACTTCCACCACATGCTCGGTGCCATCGACCGCAACGAGGTCGAGGTTACCATCGCCATCAAAATCCGATCCGGCCACGTCATTGAAATGGACCTTGTCCAGATCGGTCTCGTAGGTATCCAAGGCCTCGCGTTCCCAACGCATGGTATTCGGGGAGAAACGCCAGAAACGATCCTCCCCAGCCAGGAAGTACACCTGAGCCCCGTGGTTTCCCTCCACTGACCAATCAACCAGATTAATACGCCCGGCCAGATTACTGGCCGTGTAACGAAACACACCATCCGAGTCGCGCTCCAGAAACTGAAATTCACCGTTGGCTGGGATGTACAGCATCAAGCGGTCCACTCTTGCATCGCCGGGAAGCGGGATGATCGCCCCGACCTGATCATCATTACGCCGCGCATTAAACTGGTCGACCATCATTAACTCGCCATCAACAAAACCGATCGCGCGTGCGAAGCCTTTACGCCCCACGATCAACTCATTGCGGCCATCCCCATCCACATCAAAAACCGAAATCTGGGCCACACTCACATCCTTCAGCAGACTCTCACGAATACTGGAGTCCCCGGCCTGAGCCTCGAAGGTGAAAGGCGTCTCCGGTTGAGCCGACAACAGCACTGGCGCTTCACGCGGAACAAATACCATTAGACCGGAACGATTGCCCTCAAATACGTCAACCAAACGAATCGCCGAAGGCTTCCGACGCACTCCCGTGAGCTCGAGATCGGACAGCTCCTCCCAAATGACTTCGCCGTTCTCTCCCTCACGAGCTGCGAGCATCCGCAGGTGCATGACTCCCTTGACCTCGACCACGACCGCCAGTTCATCGTGCCCGTCCGCATCCGCGTCAATCGCCGCACAGGCCAAAGGTTCGCCGGACTCCAGTGGAATTTGCCGGGGAAAAGAGAGACGACCGCTGGCATCAAGCGTACTCAGTCCGATGATTTTTTCCGATGCACTGACCAAGACCACTTCGTTTTCCCTAGAGTCGAAGAGACGCGCTACCACCATCGAACTGACATCGGAGAAAGTGGGAAAGACCCTGGCGGGGACAAAACCCTCGTTTTGCCCCTGATAATAGGTCAACTCCGCCGCTTCAGGATTTGCAATCAGCACATCCTCACGCCCGTCGCCATCAAGATCCTCAAGTGCATAAATACCCGGGCTGCGCCCTTTCCGGAGCAAGGGATAAATCTCCGCCTGTGCTTCCAGCCAGGGGTTCGCCTCCGGCGGCTGCGTCACGCGGTTCAAGCTGAAGATCTCAAGCCCGCCGCTACGTGAATCGATCGCACAAAAGACGGGAGTTCCCGGGCCGGAGGGCAACTGACGCACCCCGCGAACCGGGCGCTCAAAAATAAAGCGGCGCTCCGGACCAAAAGTGCCCGAAGCGGCCTGTTCGCGTACACTCAGTGCCTGTTTGCCGTCCGTCGCAATATATAGGACATCCAGCAAGTCGTCCCCATTCACATCGCAGACCATGAGATTGTATGGATTTTCACCGGTCAAGGGATAGACCGCCGGCTCACCCAGATCACCGTCCGCCCTCGGATGAAAGACCCGGAGAGCATCCGCGGAGAGTGCCACCAGTTCGGCATCCCCATCCGCATCGAGATCCTCAAGAGCCAGGGTATTGATCCAGCCCAAGGGTTCGAAGTACTCGAACTCCCGGCTTTCACTCCAGCCTCCGGCTTCACTTTGGTAGCGCACGGTCAAGGGAACTTCACGTGCGGAATAGGCCAGATCCATCCGACCATCGCCGTTCAGGTCTCCCACCACCAGATCAAAGAGCGGAAACCCGACCGTGATACTTTCCGGTTCGAAAGCCGCATCCTCCATCACCGGCTCCCAGCGGTTCCGCGGCAAACGCCTGCGGCGCTCGGAGGAAGCCCCATCCTCCGGATCCAATTGAAAGAACAGATCAATCCGGGCCGCATCATTATTGATCACGGCAAAATCATTCAGCCCATCACCATTGAGATCCGACAAACATAAGGAGCGAGCCGCCCAATCAACTTTCAATACGTCCGGACCGCGAAAGGCAAAAGGCGACAATTCCGGCCTCCCCTCCTCCGCCGGTAGGCCTTGTAAAATGAAGCTGGAGGCGAGGCCAAGCGCACACACAGACGATCGGAACATGGCATTCGAAACGATCATGTCAGTCCTCCTCCCGCAAAAGTATTTGCGCACGGACAAAGAACCCGTGCGCCTCCTCATTCAATTCCGACACAAGCACGTAAGGCAAATCGAGATTTTTCGGCAAAGTCTCCGGATCCACTTGCTTGCCCATGCCCCCCAGCACGAGGGTATACTGAAGCGAACCCAGCAAGGTATCGGAGAATTGGTTCAAATCCAAATAGGAGCGGGATACCGCATTCGGAGCAGCAATCGAATCGAAGAAGCGCTCCGTCACCTCCGCGCCCCAGAAGCCGTCATCCCCATCCTCCAAGCTGGCAAGCGCCTTCTGGAGTAGGCCGATGCGCCCCACATTGAGAAAGAGGTGGGAGCGAGTGACGACATAGCTGAAATCATTCACCGAATCATGCGCATCATTCGGCGTGCTTGCTCCCTTGATGGTATAAATGGTCTGCCCTTCGAATTCCTGTTCCTGAATATGTGCGCGAACAGCCGGAGCCAAATCCTTGAAGGCTTCCAGAGCCTGGGAAAAGGCGGCCCCATCCCGCAAGTTAAGCACAAACAGTTGCTGCGCCTGCGCAGGAGCATCCCCCACCGCTTCCGTTTCATCCAAGGACGCCAACGAGACCAAACCGGATCCGAAGTTCTGCAATACGGCGGAACGCACATCCACACCTGTCTGCTGTTGGATCTCTAGGAACTGAATATCCATGAGATGGGGAAGATTGGGGCTGGCCACTGTCAACAAACGCTCCAGCTCGGCAAGCATGGCACCGGTATCAAAACTGGAGACCGCAGTCGACAACACACCATGGGGAACAAACACAGCCTCCGGCAGCAGACCATCACCATATGTGAGTAATGAAAGCAGCCCCCGTTTCTCCGAGAAAAGAAAGCCAGCGGCGGTCTGTACTCCCGTCTCGGTCAAGTCGCAATCAAGAAAAACCGCCTGCATGGCATCCAAACCCAGCGCATCTTTTAGCGACTGCGGGCTCACGCCCATCATGGCCAGTCCCCCCGCTGCGTCTGCCTCATCCAACTTGGCGGATAGGGCCGGCATAATACGGGACAAGTTGACGTACAAGCTGACATCTCCACGGCCTCCCCGTTCACGGGCACTCAAGTAATTCGGCGAAGACGCCAAGCTCGGCTGCCCCACCCCTTTGATACTTTCAACCATCGACCGCAAGCGGGACTCCGGCGTGGCCAGAACGAAGATCCCGTCCACAAAGGCATATCCGTCCTCAATGTAGGTCTCCGCTCCGTCAAAAGCCTGATCGAAATGCAGTGTTTCCCCCATGAAGGTTTCTTCGAGCCACTCGTGCTCCATCGACGGGTTCACCTCTTTCTGCTGCCGCGCATTACGTTCAAATTGTATCTGCATGAGCTCACGCAACTTGGCTGCATCACCGCTGAACTCGGCAAAGAGCGCCATTTCAGAGCGTTCCTGCCCCGTTCCCAACATGGAATCGGTGACATCGAAAAAGCCAAGTCCGGCATAGCCAGAGAACAGCTCGAAGAATTCGTCCAAGCTAAGCCCAAACTCGTCATTCAGCACCTGAACAAAGTCTTCCTCTTCAGCTTCCGGGTCCGGTTGATGGCCCCCTTCCGTCAGCAGCGCGCCGATAAAGCTCTGGACGTCCGCGTCCGAATAAACCGCCTGTAGCGGATGCGACTTCCAGGTTTCACGCGACTCTGAAAGGTCACGAAAAGAGACCAGGACTTGCACTTCATCGCTGATATGTCCGGCGATCGGCAGGACTTCGGCGGCGTGCAACCCGGCGGCGGCCAGACTGACCGCGAATAGGGAAGAAATGCGTTTGCGTAGATAAGACATGTAAAAAGGAAAATGAAAACCCGCGCCCGGAGGCATCATTCGCCGGCGGAAGAGGGCATGGCAGGTGGGCTCAAGTAGCGAAAGCCGGCATTCGGATTACGTGGGTCGAACGCATAGGCGTCGCGATTATCGAGAAAGGATTTCAAGACCCGCGAAGAGATCGAGAACCCCAGACCTTCAGCGCCAACTGCCGCGATCTTCATATTGTTCACGCCGACAACCTCCCCCTTCAGATTAAAGAGCGGCCCGCCTGAGTTACCGGGATTGATCTGAGTCGTAGTTTGCAGGTAAAGCCGCCCCCCGATCACACGGTTGGCCACACTGATAATCCCCTCCGACACCGTTCGGTCCAAACCCAGCGGGCTGCCGATCGCAAACACCGTCTGCCCCTCTCTCAGGGCATCGTCCACGGACGCCAGCGCCACCGTCTTAAAGGGCCCCGCTTCGCCATCTTCAATCTGAAGGAGAGCCAGGTCCAGTTCAGCGCTACTGGCCACAATCCGAACATTATCGTAAGTCACACGTTCCAGTTGGCGCTCGCTGTTCTTGAAAATCGTAACCGAGATCCGGTGTTCGCCGGCGATCACATGGTCATTCGTTACCACATAACCTTCCGGATGGATGACAAAACCGGAACCAAGACCGGTCGGCGTCTGCACAAGGGCGACCGCTTCTCCCAACTGGTTGACCCATTCCCGGATAGGCTGGTCCGCCTGCCCTTGCGCCACCCGATAGAGACTGTCACCGAGGACCGGAACCTCGATCGATGAAGCCTCCTCGGAAATGGCCTGCAGGGAACTCACGGCGCTTTTCGGAACCTGAACGATGTCGTAGCCTAGGTCGACAAAGTAAACACCGGCCCGCTCCAGAATCACCTCTCCTCGCAGTGCAGCGCCACCTTTCAGCTCAATCCTGTGTGCGGCATGCCCCGCCGAGAGTACCAGAAAGCAGAGCAGAATCACGTTCCTCATTTTGCACATAAACCAGAACTATTAGCCAATATCTGGGCAGATACCACTCAAAATAAGGCAAAAGCGCCACAGGTCAGCTGTAATTCCCACTGAATAATACTTGCCTGTCGCAGCTGCCAAAAATATGCACCTCACATGATCTCATTCTTGCGCTCAGCGCGGGCGAAATGCTTCTTCGACCGCCGCTACCTCATATTGACCAGTCTTTTCTCCCTCTTCCTGCTTCAATCCCTAGTGGGACAGACCGAAGCAGAGCTCTACCGGGGCACTTGGCAGATCGACACCCCGGATGAGGGATCCATGATCCTCATCGTGAAGCGGAACCAGCTGGCATCCTACTTCTGGGGCGACAATGCGGACCGCACCGTTTACCAGGGCAGCTGGCGCATGGAAGACGGAGTCGCCATCCTGAGCTGGCCCGATGGCAGTTCCCACCAAATCCAACGGGACAATCTTGCATACGGCATCAGCGCTTACGATGCCAACCAAACCCTTCGCTACACCGTCCCCGCCCAGCAAGTCCCCAAGGAAGTGCTGGGCCAATGGGCAAAACCACCCGTCCGCGAACAAGAGGTCGCCTCGGACTTGGACAAGGCCAAAGGCTTCTTTGGAATCTGGAAAATCGGCAACGGCACCGACAGCCACTATGTCTATGTCGAACCCAACCGCTCAGCCGCAAGTACATGGTCCGCCCAGGAAAATGACCCCAGCGGTCTCCGCGGGGCCTGGGCCAAGCAAGGCAGCGAGTTACACATATCCTGGGATAGCGGCCATTACTCGATCCTCCGAGAAAACCAACGCGGCTTCAGCTACAAGCGAATCGAACCGGGTGAGGCGATTGAGGAGGATTCCGGCGAGTACATAACAGCCACCCGAACCAGCGAGCCCAACCTGCCGGCCAGCTGGCTGGCCAAGTACAAGGAGGAAAAAGAGCTCAGCAGCGGCGGGATTGCATTTTCGAGCCGCAAAGTGGCCCGCAGCTTTTATCGCGGCGAATGGCTCATCCCGCAAAAAGGCAGCTACGAGCGCATCACAATCGGCCGCTTTGGAGGCCTCAGTACAACTGCAGACCGCAACCTTGAAGGCAGCTGGCTCCTGTCGGGGCAGGACGTATTCCTGCGCTGGGACGACGGGCTACGGGAAATCCTGAGTCCTGTGGGATGGGGCTTCGTACTCTACGAATACCAACCAGGCCGCCCACTGGACGGGGTCCCCACGAGGATTTACCCGGCAGTCCCCTCGGAACCGGAAAAACTCCAAACCCACCTGCAGGGACGTGAAGAAGTCGCCCGCCAGCTGGTGGCCATGGCTGAAGCCGCGGGCATCCCCCCGGAAGAAGCGGAAGCCTCCGGTTGGGGCCGCACCTTCATGCGCTGGGCCTGGCCTTTCGGCGAAGATGGTTCCATTCCCCCATCCCCACAGGAACTGGTCGAAACCGAATTCGAAACCACCAGCAACAGCGATCCCTGGTGGTGGCCCTTCTGGAGCGAAAACCGAGCGATTGCAGAGCAAACCGAAGCGGCGAGCGATAGCGCAAGCGCCGAAGAAGCCATGCCGGTCGTCGCCGAGCCCGCAGCCGAAGAGGGCGCGCCCCAACCCAAGACCGAAGCGACCGAAACAGCCACCACACCACTCGAGAAAAAGAAACGCTCGAAAAGCTGGGCTTGGCCGTTCTAATCGCTGCCTTACACTTCAATTTCTTACATACATTTCCAGCCATGAGCACTGAAACCGCAATGAACGCACTCAATCCGAATCCGCTCCAAGTCGTGGACCCTGAAATCGCCGCCGCCATCGCCGCCGAACGCCAGCGACAGGAGAACCATATCGAACTGATTGCCTCCGAAAACTTCACTTATCCTTCCGTGATGGAAGCCCAAGGCAGCGTACTGACCAACAAGTACGCCGAAGGCTACCCGGGCAAGCGCTACTATGGCGGCTGCGAACAAGTCGATGTGGTCGAGCAACTGGCCATCGAGCGCGCCAAGGCACTCTTCGGTGCGGACCACGCCAACGTGCAGCCCCACTCCGGCAGCCAAGCCAACGCCGCAGTTTATCTTTCAGTGCTGCGTCCGGGCGACAAAATCCTGACCATGAACCTGTCCGATGGCGGACACCTCACCCATGGTCACCCCATGAATTTCAGCGGGATCTACCACGAGGTCGTGAATTACGGCGTTGGCGTAGAAGACGGCCTGATCGATTACGAAGGTATCGCCGAAACCGCCCGCAAAGAAAAGCCGAAGATGATCACAGTCGGGGCCTCCGCCTACTCCCGCATCATTGACTTTGCCCGGATGGGAGAAATCGCACGTGAAGTCGGCGCCTACCTGATGGCCGACATCGCGCACATCGCAGGTCTCGTGGCCGCCGGCATCCATCCCTCCCCGGTCCCGCACGCCGACTTTGTCACAACCACGACACACAAGACCCTACGCGGACCACGTGGCGGCCTGATCATGTGCAAGGCCGAACACGCCAAGAAGCTTGATTCAGCGGTATTCCCCGGCATCCAGGGCGGCCCGCTCATGCATGTGATCGCAGCCAAGGCAGTCTGCTTCAAGGAAGCCGCCTCCGAGAGCTTCAAGTCGTACCAAACGCAGATCGCAGCCAATGCAAAGGCCCTGGCCGAAGCCCTGATGGTGAAAGGCCACCATATTATCAGTGGCGGCACCGACAATCACCTCATGATGATTGACCTTCGCAAGAAGGATCCGGAACTGACCGGCAAGGTCGCCCAAATCGCACTGGATAAGGCACATATCACAGCCAACAAGAACACCGTGCCCGGAGAAACACGCAGTCCTTTCCAAACCAGCGGTATCCGTCTGGGAACCCCCGCAGTCACCAGCCGTGGCATGGTCGAGGCAGACATGCTTCAAATTGCGGAAGCGATCGATCTGGTGCTCAGTAGCCCCGAAGATGAGACATGCATCGAGAAGGCCCGTCAGATCGCGCTTTCCCTCTGCCAGAAGTATCCACTTCCTTATTAAAAAAAATTGGACTTAGCGCCAGTTCTAGCCTACGTTCAGCAGCATACAGGCACAACGGGCGTCTGCATCACTGAACTCCAAACCGTTTTTATAACCTACTTATGAATAAAATAAAATCCCCCCGTTCAGGCTTTACCCTGATTGAGCTGCTCACTGTTATCGCAATTATCGGTATTCTTGCCGCGATTCTGATTCCCGCAGTCGGCAAGGTGAAGGAAGTTGCGAACAAGATGAAATCTTCCGCCAATATTCGCTCCATTGCGGTCTCGTATGCCACCTACTCGACTTCAGGCGGCAAATCACGTACCATCACGAAAACTAAGATTGAACGCCAATCGGTGGCGGCAATCGCGGAATTCCTGGCAGAACAGGTCGATCTGACGGATGCCTCGATCTGGATCATCGAGTCAGACCCGGCCGTTTCCGAGTACGAGCAAACTCAAGAATTGCCAGCCTCCATCGGTTATCGCGACACCAGCAACGTCTTCAATGTAACCGACGGTTGGAATGATGAAGTCCCTGTCGGATATGACTTTGCGCTTGGCGCAGGCGGCAACGACCCGACATCCACAACGCCCCTCTCATGGACACGCGGTTTGGACACAACCACTGGAACATGGGGTAAAGATACACCTTGGGGACTTGGCGGACACATCGCCTTCCTGGATGGCCACGTACAATTCTACAACGACCTGCTCGGGGAGGACGGACAGCTTGTCAATACCACCGACGGCAAGCCGACGGAGAAAATGACGGATGTTCACGACGAAGCAAACATCGTCAAGGCTCCGGAATACAGCCGGTAATTCTTTTCACATACTTCACACGAAACCCGGACTCGCCTGAGTCCGGGTTTTTCTTTGTCCAGCACACACACTTTGACATTGTTTCGACCGCAAATGCCGGTTTAGGTGCTAACAAATTTATTATGCCTGACCCGGTCTATATCATTGGCCATAAGAATCCTGACGCAGATGCGATCTGCTCGGCGATTGCCTACGAAGCCTACAAGCACGCCAAAGGCGAAACCCACTATGTCGCGGCACGCTGCGGGAACTCCAATGCGCGTGTGGATGCTATCCTCGAACGCTTCAACGTACCGCTCCCCCGCTTCATGGGTGATATCACACCGCGCGTGGAAAACATCATGCGCACCAAAGTCCGGAGTGTGACCCGCAACAGCACCTGCGCCGAGGCCCTGGAGCTGATCGATAAGTACGATGTGCGCGCCCTGCCGGTGGTCGACGAAAAAGGCCATATCGAAGGCATGGTTTCCATATTCCAACTGGGGGAGTTTTTCATTCCCAAGCCCAAAGAGCCACGTGCCATGCGGCGGGTCTGTACCAGTATCAGCGCAATCGTACGCTCCTTGAACGCAAAGGTGCTTCATACACGCGAAGAAGATAAGATGGAAGATCTCTACGTCCGCGTGGGCGCTATGGATATCCGCTCCTTCGGCACACACCACAAGGAACAAGGAACCCCTTCGAATCAAAGCATCATTGTGGTCGGCGACCGCTGGGATATCCAAGAGCGCTGCCTACAACTGGGAGTACGCCTGCTGGTTATCACCGGCGGCTTGGAAGTCGACGAGGACATGGTCGAGCGCGCCAAAGAGCGCAATGTCTCGCTGATTGTCAGCCCATTCGATTCGGCCACGACTTCCTGGATCATTCGTACAGCCACGCATATCGGCGGCTTGATTGAGCCGGATGTCAATTGCTTCACCAAGGAAGACAAGATATCTTCCGTCAAACGCCGGATCGCCAACCTGAACGACCCGCTCTACATGGTGACGAACGAGAAGAAGCGTCTCATCGGCGTTTTCTCCAAGAGTGACATTCTGCGCCCGAGCAAGACGCGGATCACCTTGGTGGACCATAATGAACTCGGGCAGGCCGTGAACGGCGCTGACGAGGTCCAAATACTGGAGATCCTGGACCACCACCGCCTGGGCAACATCCCCACAGACCAACCCATTCTTTTCATTAATCGGCCCGTGGGATCCACCTGCTCGATCATCGCCGATTTCTTTCGTGCAGACGGCCTGACCCCGGAGCCCGGCATCGCAGGTGTCATGATGGCGGGAATCATCTCCGACACGCTCCTGCTCAACAGTCCGACAACCACTCCACTCGAAGGCGAGCTACTGGACTGGCTGTCCCCCATTGCCGGCATCGATGCCAAAGCGCTGGCCGAACTGATTTTCTCATCCGGCTCTGTCATTATCAACAATGAGCCGAAGGACGTAATCCGCTCCGACTGCAAGATCTACAGTGAAGGCGAAATCCGCTACTCGGTTTCGCAAATCGAGGAGCTCGGATTCAACAATTTCTGGAGCAAGGAAGCCGAGCTTGAATCAGCTCTCGAGGAATACCGTGCCTCCGAAGACCTGCTCTTCAGCCTACTCCTCGTCACTGACATCAATACACAGGATTCACTACTGGTAGTGGCCGGAGGGGATGAGCTTAGATCCCAGATCAATTACCCTCAGAGAGGCCAAAGCAACATTTACGATCTAAAAGGTATCGTCAGCCGCAAGAAGCAACTGATCCCCTACGTCTCCACACTTCTGAAGACGATAGGCGTCATGACCTAGCCTTCTTCGCCGAGGGCGAAATTCACGGCCTCAATGCCTGCACTCGCACAGGCATCCATGACCTTCACGATACAGCGGTGTGGCACCGTGTCCTCGGGCTCGATCGTAACGATGGCTTCAACCTTATTGGCGACACTCGCTTCCTGGAAGCGTGTCAACATCGCCGCGAGTTCCACCAGTCGCCCTGCTTCGGGTGAATCATAAGGATAGTCATTGACCACAATCTGCCCGTCCTCCCGGATCTCAATCACCTGCTCATCCGGTATATCCAACGGCTGCTCCTGCTCCACAGTCCCCGGCAAACGGAACGAGAGGTCTGCTTCCTGGCGCTCCAAGGTCGAAGAGACCATGAAGTAGATCAGCAGCAGAAAGACCACGTCGATCATTGGTGCGATCGGCACCCCAACCTTTTCTTCCGTTCTAGGCTTTCGCTTCGCCATGGCTACCGGGCCTGATAGGTCGCGTAAATCACTTCATAGGCGCCTGCCTCCGCACATCCTTTCAAAACCTTACGGACAAGGCTAAAGGGTGTCTCCTGGCTCGCGCGCACATGGATGCGAAGATCCGGCTTCTCCTCCAGGCACTGCCGTATCACGCTCTTCATCGCGGCGAGGTCTCCGCGTACCGATCCGACGTAGATATGCCCCGCCTCGTCGATTGAAACCGTTCCCCTGTTCGACAAGTCCTTCGGGACCTCGCTTTCCCAAGACTCAGGCAGCGCCACTTCCACCCGACGCCCCGCCTGCGCCAAGGTACTGACAGTCATGAAAAAGACCAGAAGCAGGAACACCATATCGATCATCGGAGTCATCGGGAAGTCTTCCTCCGGTGGACGTATCGATTTCCGGCGCGCCATAACTTCACATAGATGAGTCAATTTAAGCATGCATGTCGACACGAAAAGTTGACTACTGGAACGGGGGCTCCCAAAGCCGATCAGCCTGCCCGAATCTCAGACCTCCCCCTCATCGGCAATGAACCAAAAAAAGAGGCGCCCGCACATGCGGACGCCTCTGAAAGATCCGACCAGTCGGGTCTTAGTAGACCTGAGTGGATTCTTCTTCCGGAACCGGGCTCTTAAGGAGATCGGAGTTCATTTGTGCCTTGAAACGGGCGTCACCTTCAGTGACAGCCTTGGCCTTGACACGGAACTCGATGATTTCCTTGGCCTTGAGTACCGGATATGCTGCGAAGCTCACGTTACGACCGGAGATGGTGCCTTGAGTGGCACCTGAAGCAGAGACCACTTCGAGGTTGGACGGAAGTGCCACATTGAGTGTGACGTTGGTATCCGGAGCCGTACCTTGGTTGGTAATCTGCAAGATGTAGGTGGTTTCTTCACCAACGAGAAGCGGGTCTTCCGTATCGATCACCTCGATCAGGAGGGCCGGATAGCCACGCCATTCGGTGCAGGCGTCATCCGAAGCGCTCAGACCATAAGCCGAACAATCCGCAGCAACTTGGTTGCAGTAAGTGCCATCCTGAAGACCGAGAGCAGTCAGCTCGAACTTCTTGGATTCGCCTGCAGCCAGAGAGGTGATCCAAGTCGCGGTGTTGCCGTCGATTTGTGCACCCGGAGCCGACAGAAGCTTGTTCTGCGACGGCACGGTATCGGTCACGACCACATCGCTAAGCGGCACATCGCCGGTGTTGGTGGCAGTAATGGTGTAGGAGGCTTGCTTGCCAACGAACTGCATCGGAGTGCCGTCCTTGACCACGTCGAGGCCAGCTTCGACAACCTTGATGCATGCATCGTCCTGAGCCGAGCCAGCATTCGAGGAAGAGACCATCGCGACATTGCAGTGCTCACCCTTTGCAGTTACGGTGGTATTGACCGTGATGTCACGGCTTTCCCCCGGAGCAAGGGTTCCGATTTCGGTCACCAGCTCGCTGCTGCCGCTTTCGTGGGCCACGCCAGCGGGCAGTGTATCGGTGACAACCACGTCATAGGCACAGAAGTTACCTGTGTTGGTCACTGTAATATTCCACGGCACACCGGCATTGAGCAGAACTTGCTCATCCGGAGTCGACTTCACGATAGCCAGTTCCGGCACACCCACAGTCGTGGTGGTGCAAGCTTCCGGGTACGCTTCGATCGTTGCGCAATTGCTCAACTCGGCGACAGCAGTCGGAGTCACAGTCAGGCTAAGCGGCACAGAATCACCCTTTTCCAGATTGTAGAGGGTCCATGTGACGGAGCTGCCCTTCACTTCAGCTTCAGGGCTGCTGGACACATAAGTGGTGCCTTCAGGAATAGCTTCCTCGACCACAACCTTCTTCACCTTGTCCTTGGCGGTCACGGTGTAGCTGTAGGTGTAGGGCTCGTTCAGGGCCACTTGAGCCGGTGCGCTCTTTTCCAAGCGGACAAGATACTTGTCCACATAATCGGTCACCGTACCGGGAGTGCAGTCCTCGGCCGCAGGAGCCGGCGCCGCTTGTGCAACCGGAGCAGCCTGGGCAGCCGGAGCCGCAGCCTTATTCGTGTTAAAATCGTGTATGTGACGATTGATGGAAGGTGTTTGAAGATTAAACACCGTCGTGTTGGGAGAGTCTGACACCGTGAAGTTTTTGCCCTCGTCAACGTTACGTGCAGCAGAAAGCTGGGCAACGGAGAGGAACATCATACCTGTCAGTGCAGAAGCCCCGAGGAGCTTATTCATGATATTCATAGGTTTGCAGTTGTATGGTTAGGTTTGAGAAATGCGGGAAATGCCCACAGATAACACATAAGTGACTTGTAATAAGCACTTAGACAGTAACAAAGCACAGTTTTAAATCGAGACAAATCCTCGGTAAACTTTGGTTATGAAAATTTCATCCTTTTAGGAAATTTGTTACAATAAGGCACAAAAAAGGCCGCATTTCGCGGCCTTTTGAGAAAAAGAGTAACGTATTACCCCACGGACTACGCAATCGGCTGAAGGAAGTTCTTAACCTGGGCGGTCGTATAGTCACGGTTGAGCTGCGCAATCATGTCGAGCGAGATGCTCTTCGGGCAAACAGCCTCACACTCCCCGATATTGGTGCATCCACCAAAACCAGCGCCATCCATAGTCGAAACCATGGCGAGCGTACGGCGATCCTTCTCTGCCTTACCTTGAGGCAGGCTGTTCATGTGAGCCACCTTTGCCGAGGTGAAGAGCATGGCCGAAGCATTCGGACAAGCCGCCACGCAGGCACCACAGCCGATGCAGGCCGCAGCATCCATCGCATAGTCAGCGATTCCCTTCGGAATCGGCATGGCATTGGCGTCCACGGCACTACCGGTACGGTTGGTAATGAAGCCGCCGGACTGAATAATTTGGTCGAGCGGCGTACGGTCCACCACCAGGTCCTTCATCACCGGGAATGGCTTTGCGCGCCATGGCTCGATGGTGATGGTCTGGCCGTCATGGAAGTGACGCATATGCAACTGGCACGCAGTGGTGGCCTTTTCCGGACCGTGCGGGATGCCGTTAATTGTCATCGAGCACATACCGCAAATACCTTCACGGCAATCGTGGTCAAATGCGACCGGCTCCTTGCCTTCGGCAACCAGCTGCTCCGAAAGGATGTCGAGCATCTCCAGGAAGGAGGAATCCTCGGAAATATTTTCGAGCTTGTAAGTCTCGAACTTGCCCTCGGAACTCCCGTTCTTCTGGCGCCAAACCTTGAGGGTGAGATTCATTGTTTTGTCCATCGCTGTAAATCCGGTTCGGGTTATTTGTAACTACGGGTGGCAAACTTGACGTATTCGTAGACGAGTTCCTCCTTATGCAGGTCCGGGTCGACTTCGTCGCCCTTGTATTCCCACACTCCGGCAAAGGCGAACTTGTCGTCATGACGTTCCGCCTCCCCGTCTTCGGTCTGGTGCTCACTACGGAAGTGACCGCCGCAGGACTCCTCTCGCATAAGGGCATCACGGCAGAGCAGCTCGCCGAACTCCATAAAGTCAGCCACACGGCCGGCACGTTCAAGCTCGGGGTTCAAGCTGTCCTTGTCCCCCACGACCTTGACGTTCTCCCAGAATTCCTTGCGCAAAGCCTGGATCTCCTCGATCGCTTCCTTAAGCCCCTGCTCGGTACGGGCCATGCCGCACTTTTCCCACATGATATGGCCGAGGCGTTTATGGAAGGAACGCGGCGACTCGGTGCCGCCGACTGCCATGAGCTTGTCGATCCGGGACTTCACATCGGCTTCGACCTCGTCGAAAGCGGGATGATCGGTCGTCACCTTACCGGCAGCGGCCACGCCCTGCTCGCCAAGGTAGTTCCCCACAGTATAGGGCAACACGAAATAACCGTCAGCCAGACCTTGCATCAGCGCGGAAGCACCGAGACGGTTGGCACCGTGATCGGAGAAGTTCGCTTCCCCACCGACAAACATGCCGGGAATCGTGCTCTCCAGGTTATAATCAACCCACAGACCGCCCATAGTGTAGTGGACAGCAGGGAAAATCATCATCGGAGTGGTGTAAGGATCATCACCGGTGATGCATTCATACATCTCGAAGAGGTTACCGTACTTTTCCTCGATCACCTTCTTGCCGTCGCGCTTGATCGCGTCGCGGAAGTCGAGGAAAACACCGAGACCGGTGCTGGCCACACCGCGGCCGTCATCGCAGGCTTCCTTGGCGGCACGGGAAGAGATATCACGCGGCGCAAGGTTACCGAAACTCGGATACTTGCGTTCCAGGTAATAGTCGCGATCTTCGTCCGCGACTTCGTTCGGATTGAGCTTACCTTCACGGATCTTCTTTGCGACCTCACGATCTTTGGGTGCCCAGACGCGACCGTCATTACGGAGCGATTCGGACATAAGGGTCAGCTTCGACTGCTGGTCGCCGTGAACCGGGATACAGGTCGGGTGGATCTGCGTATAGCAGGGGTTGGCGAAGCCGGCACCGCGCTTGTAGGCACGGTAGGCAGCTGTCACATTACAGCCTTGGGCGTTGGTGGAGAGGAAGAAAACATTGCCGTAACCGCCGGTCGCGAGGATCACGCAGTCCCCGGCATGGCGGGAAACCTCACCGGTCACCATATTGCGGACGATGATCCCCTTGGCGTGGCCGTCGACCTTGACGACGTCCAGCATCTCGTGGCGGTTGTACATCTTCACTTTGCCAAGGCCGATTTGCTTGCTCAATGAAGAGTAAGCGCCAAGCAGCAATTGCTGGCCGGTTTGGCCGCGGGCATAGAAAGTACGGGAGACCTGTGCCCCGCCAAAGGAGCGGTTGGCCAGCAGGCCGCCATATTCACGAGCGAAAGGCACGCCAGAAGCGACACACTGGTCGATGATATTGGCGCTGACTTCGGCCAGTCGGTACACATTGGCTTCGCGGGCACGGTAGTCACCGCCCTTGACGGTGTCATAGAACAGGCGGTAGACACTGTCACCGTCGTTCTGGTAATTCTTGGCCGCGTTGATACCGCCTTGAGCGGCGATACTGTGGGCACGGCGCGGGCTGTCCTGGTAGCAGAAGCAGGAAACATTGTAGCCCTGCTCGGCGAGGCTGGCAGCGGCCGCACCGCCGGCAAGACCGGAACCAACGACGATGACGTTGTATTTCCGGCGATTGGCCGGATTCACCAGCTTCATCTTGAACTTGTGGCTGGACCACTTTTCAGCGAGCGGTCCCTCAGGAATTTTGGAATCCAGATTCATTTTTGTTCGTCCCTTCTGAAATTAGTGTTGCTCAAGGATGTGCTCGACAGCCGGAGCAGCCGCAGCTGCATCGTCGATGAAACGAGCATCGTTCTTCAGGATACCGGTCATGCACGCGATCGGGATAATCGCAAAACCGAGGAAAACAACCCAGCCGTACAGCAGGGCCACGACATCCAGGCGCTTACGCCAGAGCTTATTGCGAAGCCCCACCGACTGGAACATGCTACTGACACCGTGAGTCAGGTGCAGACAAAGCAGACCGGTCGCGATCACATAGAAGATCGAAACCCACCAGACCTGGAAGCCGTCGACCATCATGTCGTAGACATTGAAAGTGGAGACAGGCTCGGCGTTCTTGATCACCTCATGACCATGCTTGATCAACGGCACACTGTTCGGACTCAGGACCGAAGCCTCGTTGTACTCCATGCTGGGCACCACACGGGCAGTGTAGTGCGCGACATGGAAGACAATGAAAGCCAGCAGGATCACACCGCTCATCCGCATAGTACGGGAAGCGTAGCTGGCCTGAACCGGCTTGTCTTCGGCATAGCGTTCCGGACGGGCCTTCCGGTTGTCCAGAGTCAGCCAGACAGCCATCCAGATGTGGATGCCCACACAAGCCAGCAGGAAAACCCGGATCGCCCAAAGCGCCGAAGTCGGCAGGACATGGTGCAGCTTGTAAGCATACGCATTAATGACATCTGGCCCCAGGAAAATCTGGAGATTACCGAGCATGTGCCCGAGCACGAAGAGCACGAGCACCAAGCCGGTTAGGGCCATCAGGATTTTACGTCCGATTGTGGACTTTAGGAAACAACACTGTGTGGACATGTCGCTGGTGATTAAAGTTCGTCTTTTTACGTCTATCAGTCGAGTGAAACCACGTAGCCTTTGGAAAGCATCTCAAGAAGCAAGCTTTGCATCACGCAATGGCCCATGAAATGCCCTCCTATGGCACGGATTTACCGCATGGCTAAGGCTTTCATTGCAGAAGGTCCACTCTAAATTACAATTTCTAATTCAAAATTTTAAACTCAAACAGCAGAACTAATTGAGAATCATTGAACATCGAATTCCGCCAAAAAGGGTTTGCCATAGGAAAGAGGGGACGAATTGAATGCGAGCCCGTGGCGGCGGAAGCTCTGCTGACATAAACGCATCATGACCCAACAGACGAAGATGAAGTATATTTTTATAACCGGCGGAGTGGTTTCCTCTCTCGGCAAAGGCCTGACCGCAGGTGCCATTGGTGCGCTTCTGGAGCAACGCGGCTTGCGCGTGCGCATGCAGAAGTTTGATCCCTACCTGAACGTAGACCCCGGCACAATGAGCCCGTTCCAGCACGGTGAAGTCTATGTATTGGACGATGGCGCTGAAACCGACCTCGACTTGGGGCACTATGAGCGCTTTACCTCCGGCAAACTGAGCCGCTTGAACAACCTGACCTCCGGGCAGGTCTACGAAAATGTGATCCAGAAAGAGCGCCGCGGCGATTACCTCGGCGCAACGGTGCAGGTCATTCCACACGTGACCAATGAGATCAAGGAACGCATCTATGCGGGAGGCGGCGATGACGTGGACGTGCTCATCACCGAACTGGGGGGCACAATTGGAGACATTGAGGGCCTGCCTTTCCTCGAAGCCATGCGCCAGTTCGCTCTGGAAGTCGGGCACAACGACGTGCTTTTCCTACACTGCACCCTGCTCCCCTACCTGAAGGCCGCCGGCGAACTGAAGACCAAGCCCAGCCAGCAAAGCGTCGCCAAATTGCGCGAAATCGGCATCCAACCGGACATTCTGGTCTGCCGCACGGAAAAGCCGATGACCAATGAGATGCGTCAAAAGCTATCCCTCTTTTGTAATGTACCGGTCAAGGCCGTGATTGAGGAGTGCGACGTGGAAACCTCCATTTACGAACTACCTCTGGCACTCAAAGCTGAAAATGTGGACGACCTCATTGTCTCTCACCTCCAGTTGGATGCGCCCGACAACGAGATGAAGGCCTGGCACGATGTGGTTCGCCGCCTCAAGGCGCCCAGCCACAAAGTCGAAATCGGAGTGGTGGGCAAGTACATCGAGTTGCAGGATGCCTACAAGTCGGTCTACGAATCGATCACCCACGCAGGCATCGCCAACGACACCGCCGTGCGCATTGTCCGACTCGACGCGGAAGAAATCGAAAAGAACCCGGAAAAACACCTCGCATCTCTCGACGGCATCCTGATTCCCGGCGGATTTGGAGACCGCGGCACCGAAGGAAAGATTGCGGCTGCCAAGTTCGCCCGCGAGAATGGCACCCCCTACTTCGGACTTTGCCTGGGCATGCAGATCGCGGTGATCGAATACGCCCGCCACGTGGCAGGCCTGGAAGACGCCAACAGCACCGAGTTCGATCCCAAAACACCGCATCCGGTCATCGACATCATGGCCGACCAAAAGGATTTGACCACCAAGGGCGGCAACATGCGCCTCGGCGCCTGTCCCTGCCAGTTGCTCGACGACAGCTTCAGCTTCCACGCCTACGGCAAAACGGAAATCCAGGAGCGCCACCGCCACCGCTACGAATTCAACAACCTTTATCGCGAAAAGCTTGAAGAGGCCGGCATGCGCGTTGCCGGCATCAACCCGGAACGCGACTTGGTGGAAATTGTCGAAATCCCGGAACACCCCTGGTTTGTTGCGGTACAGTTCCACCCGGAATTCCAGTCCAAGCCACATCAAGCACACCCGCTCTTCGCCAATTTCATCGCCGCAGCCCTGAAATACAAGAAGTAAGCCGGGCATGCAGCGTTGTCTCGTCATAGTCGCCTTACTGGCCACGGCGGTCTTATTCACAAGCTGCGCCAACCTCAGGCCGGAGTCCTTCCTTAGTCATTTCACACTGGATGAGCCCAGCGTCGAGGACTTCGAGGTCTGCGCTTCGGCCGGTTGCCGCAGCGTCTCCCGCCTCGGGTACAGCCCTTCCGAGTGGGAGTCCATTGAGGCCATCTTCAGTCCGCCCCCGGTGAACGCGGCGGAGGAGCGAGAACGGGTCCGCATCGCCATCGCAGCGATGGAGACGATTATCGGGGCACAAAACGGGACCTCGGCCGACCACGCCCGGAACCAGCGCAAGGGCGCCACCGGCCCGCAACTCGACTGCATCGCGGAAGCCGCCAACACCACGGTCGGCTTATTGCTCTTGCAAAAGGAATCGCTGCTCCGCTTCCACACCGCCAGCTACCCGGCACACCGCGGATTTTTCCAACTTCGACTCCCCCACAACTCCGCGACCCTCAGCGAAAATTCGAGCGGTGAGCGCTATGCAATGGACTCCTGGTTCTTTGCCAACGGGGAAAAGCCGGCATGCGTACCGGTAAAGACATGGAAGGCCGGCTACAGCCCCCAAGAACCCGATTGAATCCAGCCGGACCGGCCAGAGAAATCCCTCCTGCGTGTTGCAGCAGGACAAAAAATGCTAAACTTGCCCCTCCTATGGAAAATTACAGCTACCAAAAGAGACTCAAGGCCATATGGGAGCAAGCCGTCCAACTCTACCGGGACGGCAACCGCGAACCGGACAGCTATTTCGACGCCGACACCCTGGCCAGCATGGCCTTAATCGGCCTCAACACAATGGACGTCTATGACTACGCGGAAGACTACGTTTGCGGAGGCGAACCGGACTTCGAAACCTTCCTCATGGTTTGTGAAGCCCGCCGCGACTATTTCCTCACCATCCAGAAAGGGCTCCATTCCAACCAAAAGCTCGACCCGGCCACGCTTCCAGCCAAGGACGCCGAGGTCAGCGGCATCGTCTGGCTCCCCCGAATCCTCCCCAAGGCCCGTGCCAAGCTCCGCGGCGAGCTCCCGCCCGAGACAATGTACGGCTGCGGCGGTGACCGGAACTTTTTCAAGACCAACAACATCCACCCCGCAGAATTCCTACGCGCCGTCTGGGCTTACGAGCAGGACGACGCACGGATCATCGAGTGGGTCGGCGCACGCCGCGCGGCGGTGACGCTCGAAACTGCGTCTTGATTTCGTCGCCAGAAATGTAGAGTTTACAAAGTCCGCCGGTACCCGGCGGACTTTTTTCGTATGGATAAACTCGCAGAAATCATGGCCGCCAAGCGGCACGACCTGAAAGACCGCATCCGCCCCGTGCACGAGCGCGAACTGGAACGTCTGGGGCAACTACAGACCCAGGGTGGAAGTTTCCTCGAAGCACTGGCACGGAAGGACCGCCTGTCCGTTATTGCGGAGATCAAGCGACGCTCCCCATCGGCAGGCCAGATCGCGGCGGCAGAACTGGACGCCGTGGAACAGGCCCGCACTTACATCAACGCCGAAGCCGATTGCCTCTCGGTCCTGACCGATACCGATTATTTCGGAGGCAGCCTGCAAGACCTCTGGGACGTCGTGGAATTCCTCGAATGCCACAACCGGAAGACCCCCTGCCTGCGCAAGGACTTCATGGTACACCCCGTACAGGTCGTCGAAGCAGCCGAAGCGGGCGCCCGCTGCATCCTCATTATCGTGCGCGCCTTGGAGGATGATGAAATCAAGGCCCTGCGCGACGCAGCGGGCATCGCCGGCCTGGACATCCTCTACGAGATCCATGAAGAGCGCGAACTGGAGAAGGCCCTACGCTTCGACCCGAAAATCGTCGGCGTCAACAACCGCGACCTCAAGCGGTTCAAGACCGATGTCGGCGTATCCGAAATGCTAATACCGCTCATTCCAGACGGAATCGTCAAAGTCAGCGAAAGCGGCATTTTCGAAGTGGAAGACGCCGAACGCGCCCGTGCCTGCGGCGCCGACGCCATACTTGTCGGCGAAGCCCTCATGAAAGCGGAAGATCCCGAAGAGTTGCTGGAAGCATTTCACAACGCCTAAGGAACATCGAACATTGCACTTTCAACTTCGAATTCTGAGTACCTCTTCTCCATTTAACATTCGATGTTCGATGTTGGACGTTCAACGGTCAAGTGAAGCGCCATGCCCTTAAGCCCAAGCCAGACTCGCGAACTGCTCGCCCAGATCGACCATCTCCCCAACAAGAAACTGGGGCAGAACTTCCTGATCGACGGTAATATCGTGCGCAAATCCATCGAGCTTGCGGAAATCGGTCCCGGCAGCCGCGTCGTGGAAGTCGGTCCGGGACTCGGCACGCTCACACAAGCGATTCTGGGCAGCGGCGCAGAACTCTGGGCAGTGGAACGGGATCGCACCCTCGCCTCACACATCCGCGAGCGGATCCAGCCCAGCCACACACGCCTTCATTTGACCGAAGGTGACTGCCTCGACCATCCCCGGGCAGAGCTGCCCGAAGATACAAGTAGTTTCCGCATCGTGGCAAACCTGCCCTATGCCGTTTCCACACCCTGGATGGATGCCGTCCTGTCAGGTCCGCTACCGGAGCGCATGGTCCTGATGCTGCAAAAGGAGGCCGCAGACCGCTACGTCGCGCCCTGCGGCAACAAAACCTTCGGTGCAATTTCCATCTTCCTGCAGGCGGCCTACAAGTTACACAGCCAGCATCTCGTTTCCGCCAACTGCTTCTATCCGGCACCGAAAGTCGATTCCACCTTGATCCGCCTGGACCTAAAGGATCAGCCCTCCGTCCTGCCCGCGCCGGTCAAGGATTGCATCCGGCGCATCTTCACCCAACGCCGCAAGCAATTAGGCGCACTTTGCCGAAAAGACCCCTACCAACCCGCAACCGAATGGTTTTCCAGCTTAGTCAAAAAAGGGTATAGCCCCACCGTGCGACCGGAGGAGATTCCAACCGGCGAATGGGTCAATTTATCGAAACATTGACAGGCAAATTGCCTGTTTCTACCAGATTGTCACATTTCCTGCAGCCTTACGCTTTGCAGAACGGGTAAATCAGTATATAATGCTAGCCCTCTCGAAATAATTCATGCTGAAGATCGAACAGATTTCACTTAGGGAATATGTTGCGCACTCAACCACGATTGATGCAGACCGTTCCATTGAGGAAGCGTTCGACTTGTCCCGGGAAATGGACGTGCAATACATGGCCGTGATGCGCAACGGCCACCTGATCGGGCTCTGCTCGGCCCAGCGAATCAACCAAGCGCTCAGTTCCCGGCACGGCCATGCCGTTTACGCACAAAAGGCGGTCAGGCACTTCATGGTCACAGACCCCTTTCTCATCCATGAAAACGCCGACCTGAAGCAGATCCTTAACCTGCTGTTCAACCGCAGCAAAGACTGCTTTTACGACGATATTCTTTTTATCGACCAGGACAACCACTTTGTCGGGCTCATCCCGATGGAAGCACTGATCCGCCTGCAGCACGAGATTTTGGTGGAACAACTCAAGTTCACGGAAGACCGGCGAGACAGCCTCAGCCGCGCCAACCGCGAACTCGCCCGGCTGGCCTCCGAACTGGAATCCGCCAATCTGGAATTAACGGCGGCGCGCAATGAGGCGGAACAGGCAACCCGCCTGAAAAGCGCCTTCCTCGCCAATATGAGCCATGAAATCCGCACCCCGATGAACGGGGTGATCGGCATGCTCTCGCTCCTCAAGGACACGGAGCTGGATGAGGAGCAATCCGAACTCGTTGAAACCGCTGAAGTCAGCGCCGACACCCTGCTCCGTATCATCAACGACATCCTCGACCTGTCCAAAATCGAAGCTGGCAAGCTTGAGGTCATGGAAGAACTCTTCGACCCAAAGCAACTGGTGGAAAGCTGCCTCTTCCTCTACAATGAGCAGGCTCGAAAGAAGAAAATCACATTAACGATGGAATGCGGCCAATTACCGGAAGCGCTGATCGGCGACGCGATCCGCATCCGGCAAATCCTGACTAATTTAATCAGTAATGCGGTCAAGTTCACCAACGAAGGCGGGGTCCTCGTACGCACCACGACTTCACCTGCCAAGAAAGGACGAATCAATTTCGAAATAAGCATTAGCGATACGGGGATTGGCATCTCCGAAGCGAGCCGAAACCGGCTTTTTCAACCCTTCGTCCAAGAAGACGGCTCCACGTCACGCATGTTCGGAGGCACAGGACTTGGACTTTCCATCTCACGCAGGCTGGCGGAGCTCATGGATGGTCGGGTCGACTGCGAAAGCGAGGTCGGGGTCGGGTCCATATTCAAGATGACCTTGCCCCTTCTCAAGTACCGGCTGAAAGGCACTGCGCCGGACCGGCTCCAACGGTTGCCGGAGCCGGAATCGACACAAGGCAGCACAGCCAGCAAGAATACACCGCCGATTGCAGCGGAACAAGGCAAGCGGATCCGCGCATTGATTGTAGAAGACAATCTCGTCAACCAAAAGGTCGCAAAGCATTTCCTGGAACGCATGAATTGCCTGACCGAGTTTGCCGGCAGCGGAGAGGAAGCCCTTCAGAAACTCGAATCGAACTCCTATGACCTCGTCTTCATGGACTGCCAAATGCCGGAGATGGATGGCTTTGAAGCCGCACGCAGGATACGAAACGGAGACTGCGGCCACTCGGTACGGGACGTTTTCATCTCAGCCATGACTGCCAATGCCATGCAAGGAGACCGTGAGCGTTGCCTGCAGGCCGGCATGGATGCCTACATCGCCAAACCCTTACGAAAAGAGGACTTCATCAAGGTCCTGGCGCTGTTCAAAAGCACACGGATCGACATCGTCGAAACTCCCTAATCTCATTTCGGTCTGGCATCTGGAAGTGATCCTGCTGATTCTGGCCGCATGACAGCCAACCCTATACGCTGGAGCTTGCACTGGCAAATTCTGCTGGCCCTCCTGCTCTCCCTACTCTTCGGACTGCTCATCCTGCCATCCATGGGCGATGCGGCCGGCTCCATGGAGACCACTTGCACCTTCCTGGGCAAACTTTTCATGAATGCCCTGAAGATGATCATCGTGCCATTGATCGTCGCCTCCATCATCAGCGGCGTCATGCGTCTGGGAGCAGACAAAGGCGTCGGCCGAATGGGCCTGAAGACACTGATTTATTACACTTTCAGCGGTGCCGTTGCGGTAATCGTCGGCCTGCTCGTGGTCAATCTGATCGGTCCGGGCAGAGTGGACCCGGAAACCGCCGGCGCCATGTTGGGCAAGGGCGCGGAAACCGCCTCCCTCCAGGGCTTGATGGGCAAAGTCGAAGGCAAGGGAGCCTCCGATATCGTGGAAATCTTCCTGCGTATGTTTCCACCGAATATCGTACAAGCCGCCACCGACAACGGCCAGCTCCTTGGCGTCATTACGTTTTCCATTCTGTTCGGCATCTTCATCGGCAAGCTAAAACCGGAACAGCAGGCGGCCCAGCACTTATTCTGGGACAGCACCCAGGAAGTCATGCTAAAGCTGACCGAGTTTATCATCCGCTTCGCGCCAATCGGCGTCTTCGGCCTGGTGACACCGGTCATCTACCACGCCCCCTTTGAGGAACTCGCCGGCGCCATCCTGATGTTCTTCCTCACCGTCTTCCTCGCCCTCTCGATCCATTTCTTCATCAACCTCGGCCTTGTCCTGAAATTCGTCGGCAAGATCAAACCGCAGGATCATTACAAAGGGATGGCTCCGGTTCTGCTGACGGCCTTTTCCACCGCCAGTTCATCCGCCACCTTGCCCCTGACTATGGATACGGTGGAAGAACGGGCCGGCGTCTCGAACCGGACCTGTTCCTTCACCCTGCCTCTGGGGGCAACCGTCAATATGGACGGCACCGCCCTGTATGAGTGCGTCGTGGTCATTTTCATCGCCCAGCTCTATGCCGCCGCCGGCGGCGTCGCCCTGACACTCGGACAACAACTACTGGTCGTGTTCCTCGCTCTCACCACCAGCATCGGGGTCGCCGGGATTCCATCGGCCAGTTTGGTCGCAATTTCGGTCATTCTGCCGGCGGTCGGCCTACCGGTGGAAGCCATCGGGGTGGTCTGGGTCACCGACCGCATCCTCGACATGTGTCGTACCGCGGTCAATGTCTTCAGCGATACGGTTGGAGCAGTGATTATTGCCAGGACGGAAGGTGAAGCACCGTATGAGAACCTCGAACTTCCAATATCGAACGCCGAACACTGAATTTTCTGATTTCGAGGTTCGACGTTCGACGTTCAATGTTCGAGGTTCTCGAGCATGACTACCGAACAGCGCCTCTCCGAACTCGGCATCGAACTGCCAGCCGCACCGGCCCCGGCCGGCAATTATGTCCCGGCCCTACAGATAGGGAACCTCCTGTACCTCTCGGGCGCCATCTGTCTGGTCAACGGCGAGATGACCCATACCGGTAAAGTCGGCGCCGACCGCGACCTGGCCTATGGACAAGCGGCTGCCCGCGTCTGCGCACTCAATCTGCTCGCCGTTGCGAAAGCGCATGTCGGCAACCTGGACAAGATCCAGCGGGTGGTCCAGATCAACGGCTTCGTCAACGGCGTGCCCGGCTTTGCCGACAGTCCGGCGGTCATCAACGGTGCCTCCGACCTTCTAGTCGAGATCCTCGGTGAACGCGGTCGCCATACGCGCGCGGCAGTCGCCGTCACCGGCCTGCCCAAAGATACGACAGTTGAGATACAAGCCGTCATGGAAATCGATTAAACAGACGAACTGCATCGTTCAAACACCCCTTATGACTGCCAAGCTACCCCTCCTTCTGGGCCTGCTGCTCGCCGGCTTGATCCGAATCCATGCCGCCCCGCCCGAACAGGCTGTCGTCCAGATTGTCAATTATACCCAGCGCCCGGACTGGGTCGAGCCCTGGCGTTTCAGCCGTATCAGCGGCGGATTAGGCAGCGGCTTCGTCATCGAAGGGGAGCGCATCCTGACGAATGCACACGTAGTAAGCTGGTCAAAGCAATTGATTGTCCACCGCTACCAGGACCCCCGGCCTTACCGCGCGGAAATCGAGTATATCGGACATGATTGCGACCTAGCCGTGCTCAAGGTAGCGGATCCGCAGTTTTTCGAGGGGATAGAGCCCTTGCCTATCGGCGAGTTGCCGGAAGTGCGCTCCACCGTGACCACCTACGGCTACCCCACCGGAGGCCGGCAGATTTCCTACACCCGAGGAGTCATTTCAAGGATCGAAATGCAGCTCTACGCCCACATCTACAACCGCAGCTTTCTCGCCGTCCAAACCGATGCAGCCATCAACCCGGGCAACAGCGGTGGCCCCGCCATCCAGAACGGCCAAGTGGTCGGCGTCTCCTTCCAGGGCAAACCCGACCTTGAAAATGCCGGCTTCTTCATTCCTCCCGGCATTATCCGGCACTTTCTTGAAGACATCGAGGACGGCCAGTACGACGGCTTTCCCGATGCTGGCATCAGCACGATGAGCCTGATCAATCCGGCCCACCGAGCCTCCCTCAAACTGCCACAGGACGATATCGGTGTCCGAATCGACCACCTCTTGCACCCCTTTCCGGAAACCCACCAACGACTGAGGGAAAATGATGTTATCCTGGCAGTCTCCGGCTACCCGGTCGACAGCGACGGCATGATCCGCTACAAGGGCAACCGTGTCCACGCGGCAGTGCTTTTCGACCAAATCCAGCATGGCGAACAAATCAGCCTGAAGATTTGGCGAGAGGGATCGGAGCATACCATCGATCTCCCGATCTACGCGAACCGCGAGGATCGAATTTCCGGCAATCAATACCACGCGCCGCCCTACTTGCTGGTCGGCGGACTGGTCTTCACCGAACTGAGCAGCAACTACTTCGGATCGCTCGGTCGCGACTGGCGAAAGAAAGTCAGCCCTGAAGTCGTTTACGCACTGCACTACCGCGATATCCAGTCCGAATCGATTGCCCGCAGCAAGCCAGTCGTCTTATCGAAGATCCTCAAGCACCCGAGTAATCTCGACTTCGGCATTAGCCCGGGTTCGGTCCTCAAGGAAGTCAACGGCGTCGAAATTCATTCCATGCGCGACCTCCAGCAGGCACTCAATGCCAGCACAGACAAGTTCCATCGCTTCCGCTTCCTGTCCGGACACGAGGAAGCACTTCAAATCGAGGCCGCTCAGGCCGCTGACGCTGCCCTTATTCGGCAGTACAACATCCCTGCCACACACAGAATGGAGGACGACGATGCTTAAACGCCACTGCTTGCGACTCCTTTGCCTCCCCACACTCCTCACGCTCCTGTGTCTAATCCCGGCAAGCGCCGAAACCGCGTTCGATCCGGCCAAGTCCCTCGTTCAAATCGAAGTCACAAAGGTAGTCTATGACTACAATATTCCCTGGAACAGCCGCAACGCGCAAACCCGAAAGAACGGCATTCTGATTGGAGATCACCGCATCCTGACGACAGCGGACGGACTCTCCGGACAATACCTCTGCCGTGTCAAAAAGGGAGGCCATAGCCGTCAGTACACCGCCAGCGTGTCTTGGGTCGATTTCTACGCCAACATCGCAGTGCTCGATGTCGAGGAGGCGGAATTCTCGCAGGGCATGCAAGCGGTCCAATTGGCGGACACCGTACCGCAATCAGGCAACCTCCAGATCTACCGCTGGTACTCTGGACGGATTGAGGAACGCGCCGCGGAAATCATCCGCCTCTACAACGGTCGCAGCAAGACCAGTTATATCCACCATCTGCACCTCCTCGTCTCTTCTGAGATCGATGCAGCCGGCTGGTCCGAGGTGGTCTTCGACGGCAAGCGCCTGATCGGCTTGACCACCTCTGCGAACAAGTCGAAACGCTTGACGATTCTACCCGCCCCGGTCATCCGCCAGGTCCTTGAGAACCATGCTCGCGACACCCCGGCAGCCATGGGCGTATTCGACTTCGACTATATGTATGCGAGAAACCCCGCCCTGCTCCAGTCGAGAGGCCTGGACCGCCGCGACGTCGGCGTACTCGTAACCGAAGTCGGACGCCGGCGCCTCGCCGCCAACACCCTGAAGACCGGAGACATCATCCTTGAAATCGACGGCTTTGCGATCGACAGCGAGGGCAAATACATCGACCCGGTTTATGGCCGTCTGGCCATGGACGGACTGTCCACACGCGCCCACGTCGCCGGCGAAGCCATCCCCATGAAAATCTGGCGCGACGCAAGCGAGCAGGACATAGGCTACCAAATGCCGGTAGCCGACTTTGAAAAAAGCCTCATCGTGGAGAAACGCTATAATCGCAAGCCCCGCTACCTCATGGCGGGCGGCCTCGTGTTTCAGCCCTTGAGCGGCCCCCTGATGCAGGCACTCGGCGATGATAAGCCGTTCCTGCTCGACTACTACAGTACCCGCCAAGCGGAAGAAGCGCGAAAAAACCTGATCCTGCTGACCATGGTTCTGCCCGACGACTACAATGAAGGCTACCAAAGCCTCCGCTACATGATTGTCGACCAGATCAACGGTCAAGCCATCCAGTCACTCGAAGACATCGAAACCGCGCTGCAGTCGCCCGTGGATGGCTTCCACTCGATTCGATTCATGCACGACATGTCGGCCTCCGAGATCGTCCTCGACGCCACGACCATGTCAGCCACGACGAAGCGCCTGCTTCAACACTACCACATCCCCGCCGCCAGCTCCTTTTAAGCAGCTACCCGACAGGCAGACTAGCCGCGAAAAGGCTCGGTTTTCGGGCCCTCATAGCCGTCCTGCTGCGACTCGACCACAACATTCGAGCGGATACCACCCCGCCCCCGCCAAATCGTCTCCAGTCGGGCCCAACGCGGCTTCAACTCGCCGTAGAGGTCTTCAAAGATCTTGTTCGTCACGGCTTCAAAGAAAATCCCCTTGTTCCGGTATTCGTGCAGGTAGAGCTTCATCGACTTGAGCTCGATGCAGATTTCATCCGGCACATAGGTAAACACCACAGTGGCAAAATCCGGGTGTCCGGTCATCGGGCACATGGAGGTGAATTCCTCCTGTATATGCTGGATGGTGTAATTGCGGCCGGGATTCGGATTCGGGAAAGTTTCTATATCCATGACGTCAGCGTCTCCAGTTCCCCGGAAAATTCAACACCTTCTTACACATCAGCCAATGCCCACCCAACGGGCTTTCGGGCAAAATAAAATGCGGGAAGTTGAAGTAATCCGGCAGTCATGCAAGCTGCAGCCTGTCCCATGCCCTCGAAAGAAAATCACATCCACCTCCGCGGCGTCCACCAGAACAACCTGAAAGGCTTCGACCTCGACCTACCAATCGGTCAGCTCACCGTCGTCACCGGCTTAAGCGGTGCCGGCAAGTCCTCCCTCGTCTTCGAAACACTCCACGCAGAGGGACAACGGCGCTACGTGGAGACATTCAGCCCCTACACCCGCCAATTCCTCGACCTGCTGGACCGGCCAAAGGTCGATTCCGTCGAGAACATCCGCCCTTCCATCGCGATCCAACAGTCCAACACGATCAAGACTTCGCGCTCCACAGTCGGCACCATCACGGAGCTCTGCGACTACTTCAAAGTATGGTTTGCCAATGTCGCCACCCTCTACGACCCCGCTACCGGACAGCCAATCACAGACGACAACCCGCAATCCGTCTGGAAAAAGCTCTTAGCCGCCCACAAAGATGAAAGCTGCATCATCGCGTTCCCCATCACAAAACCCGGCAAGCTGAAATGGTCAGAGATCCTTCAATCACTCTCCGGGCAGGGCTACACCCGCGTATCGGTCAACAGCGCGAACACGCGCATCGAGGCCATCAAGGTCTCGAAACTGAAAAGCAGCGCCGAGCTATGGGTCATTCAGGACCGAATCAAAATCGCCCCCGCCAACCGGAACCGTTGCATCGAGGCCTGCCAGACCGCCTTTAATTTCGGCAAGGGCCGCATCCTCATACTAAATTCGGACGGCGCGCCGGTCACCGAGTTCACTCAAGGGCTCAGTTCACCCGAAACCGGTGAAATATTCCGCCCGGCCGCACCCGCCCTGTTTTCCTTCAACTCCCCGATCGGTGCCTGCCCAACCTGCCGCGGCTTCGGCCGCGTCATCGAAATCGACTATCGCCTCGTCATCCCCGACCAGAGCCTTTCGATCGACGAAGGCGCCATTCGCGCATTTCAGGGCGAAGTGTACAGCGAAAGCCTGCGCGATCTGCAGCGGGCAGCCAAGAAGCATAAAATCCGGACCAACGTACCCTTCTCGGAGCTATGCGAGAAAGAGCGCCATTTCGTCATGGAAGGTGAAACCGGCTACGAGGAAGGTTACAACCGCTGGTATGGCGTCCGCCGCTTCTTCGACTGGCTCGAGAAGAATCTCTACAAGATGCACGTCCGCGTCTTCCTCTCCAAGTTCCGCAGCTATACCCTTTGCCCGGACTGCCACGGCGCACGCCTGCAACCCGAGTCCCTCAACTGGAAATGGCAGGGACACACCCTCCCCGACCTCTACCGGAATAGCGTCGGCGAGTTACTGAACCTTTTCAGGGAGGGCGACTGTCCCCAGTCGCCGAGAGCAGCAGTTGAGGACAACCGATCTCCAGAACCTGACTCCGCCCTCCAAGGCATCCTCTCGCGACTCAACTTCCTCGATCAGGTCGGACTGGGCTACCTCACTCTCGACCGCAGTTCACGCAGCCTTTCGGGCGGCGAGACCATGCGCGTCAATCTCACCTCCTGCCTCGGCTCGTCCCTGGTCGACACGCTCTTCGTGCTCGACGAGCCTTCGGTCGGCCTGCATCCCCGCGACATGGATCGCCTCATTTCGATCTTACGCCGCCTCACCAACCTTGGAAACACCGTTGTAGTCGTCGAACACGATGAAGCCGTCATGCGCGCGGCCGACAACCTGATCGAGATCGGCCCCCGCCCCGGATCCGGGGGCGGCCAGCTGAGCTTCATCGGGAATTTCGAACGTATCCTAAAGTCTGATACGCACACCGGCCGCTACCTATCCGGCCGCGAAACAATCGACACACCGGCCCAGCGCCGCGAATGCAAGCGGGCACCGAAGCTTTCGATCTACAAAGCCAGCAAGCACAATATCGAGAACCTTACGCTGCATCTTCCGCAACAGCGCTTCGTCTGCCTCAGCGGGGTCTCCGGTTCCGGAAAAAGCACTCTGCTCAACAACGTCATCTACCAGAACCTGCTCGCCCGGAAGGGACAGGTCGCGGACAACCCGGCCGCGCTCAAGGACATCGAATCCGAACTCCCGCTCTCCGACATCGTGCTGGTCGATCAAAGCCCGGTCAGCAAGACCCCACGCTCCAACCCCGCGCTCTACTCCGGGGCATGGGACGAAATCCGCAAACTCTTCGCCAAACTCGAAGCGGCCCAGTCCGCCGGCATGCAGGCGGGGCATTTTTCCTTCAACAGTGGCGAAGGTCGCTGCCCGAACTGCGGCGGCCTCGGCTATGAGCGGATCGAGATGCAGTTCGTTTCGGACGTCTTCGTACCCTGCGAGAGTTGCGAGGGGCGACGCTTCAAGGACGAAGTGCTTGAGATCGAATACAACGGCCGCAGCATCGCCGGCATTCTCGACCTCGATGTCGAGGAGGCGCTGGTCTTTTTTGCCGACAACAGAAAAATAGCCCAAGCATTGAGACCCCTCGTCGAGGTCGGACTTGGCTATCTTAAGCTCGGCCAACCACTCAACACCCTCTCCGGCGGCGAATCGCAGCGCCTCAAACTCGTCAGTTACCTCAGCAAAGTAAGCTCGGGCAAAAAAGGTAGCGGCGCTTGTCCCCAAGCGCCACATGCCATTATCCTCATCGACGAACCCACCACCGGCCTGCACCGCGCCGACGTGAAGCGTCTGATTCAAGTCCTGCAAAGCCTGGTCGATGCCGGTAACTCACTGATCGTCATCGAGCACAATCTCGACGTTCTGAAAGTCGCCGACTGGATCATCGAAATGGGCCCCGAAGCCGGAAGCTCAGGCGGCAAAGTCATCGCCGAAGGCACGCCGGAAGACATATCCAAAGTGAGTTGCGAAACCGCACCCTATCTCAGCGACGCCTTGGGAGGGACGCCGTCCCCGGCGTCCGCCGTAGCTGAAAGCAAAGCCACGTATAACCAGACACCTTCAGACCTTCATACTTTCGCATCTTCGCAATCGCCAAACACGCTCCGCGTGGTTGGTGCCCGAGAGCACAACCTCAAGAACGTCTCCTGCGAGATAAAGCACAACGCCATGACGGTCGTCACCGGCGTATCCGGCTCCGGGAAGTCCTCGCTGGCCTTTGATATCATCTTTGCGGAGGGCCAACGCCGCTTCATGGAATCGATGTCGGCCTATGCGCGACAGTTCGTCGAGCAAATGCCACGCGCCGAAGTCGACGAACTCAACGGCATTGCGCCGACCGTTGCGATCGAGCAACGCGTCACCAAAGGCACCCGAAAATCCACCGTCGCCACGATCACGGAGGTTGCCCAATATCTGCGACTCCTTTACGCACGCATTGGTATCCAGCATTCCCCTACAAGCGGAGAGCCCGTTGTCAGCCAAACCGAATCAGCACTCCAAAAGCGCCTACAAAAGCTCATAAAAGAGCACAGCAAGGAAAAACTATACCTTTGCGCACAGCTCATCCGCGGGCGCAAAGGCCACCACCAGCCGCTAGCGGACTGGGCCCGGGACCACGACTACGAACTGCTTCGCATCGACGGCAAGCTCACCGAGATTTCAAAGTTCAAGAAACTGGATCGCTATAAGGAACACGACATCGACCTGGTCGTCTCTGATCTCAACTCTCAACCTTCAACTCTCAACTCGCAACTCGCAACCGCCCTCAAACTCGGCAAAGGCACCGCCTTTGTCATGGCAAAGGATGGCAGTGTTGCTTCCTGGCTCTCCACCCGCCGCACCGACCCAACCACCGGCGAAGCCTTTCCCGAACTCGACCCGAAGCACTTCTCATGGAACAGCCCGCGCGGCTGGTGCCCCACCTGCCGTGGTTACGGCCAGCTCTTTGACTGGATGGCCAGCGAAGAGGAAAACACCGTCGACCATCTGGACGACTTCGAGCACGGCGACACCTGCCCGGACTGCCAAGGCACACGCCTGAATCCGCTCAGCCGAGCCGTCCGCTTACCGCTAAAGACCACAAAAAATTCCCCTCCTAAATTAGGAGGGGTGGACCGCGAAGCGGGACGGGGTGGTATTAAGTCAGTCTCCCTCCCCGAACTCCTGTCCCTAACACCAAGCCAACTCATCGAAACGCTCAAACAGGTCAAAACCGACAAGCGAAGCGGTCCCGTGCTCAACGAGCTGCTCCCTGAGATCGAAGAGCGCCTTCGTTTCATGGATCGCGTCGGACTCGACTATCTGGGACTCGACCGTGCCACTGCTACTCTCTCCGGCGGCGAAGCACAACGTATCCGGCTGGCGGCACAACTCGGCTCCAACCTCTCCGGCGTGCTTTACGTCCTCGACGAGCCTTCCATCGGACTGCATGCGCGCGACAACGAACGGCTGATTGAATCGCTGGAACAGCTCCGCAATCGCGGCAACACCCTCATCATCGTCGAACACGACGAGGACACGATGAAGCATGCCGACCGCATCATCGACCTCGGCCCCGCCGCCGGCATCCACGGCGGTGAAATCATTGCCGACGGCACCCTCGCTCAGCTAAAAAAGAACAAAGCCTCCCTCACCGGAAAGTATCTACGCGAACCGATGACGCATCCGCTACGCGGCCAACACCGCGAACTGCCTCCCTCCTGGTCGCCCCGCAAAAAGAAGGGCATGGAAGACTGGATCGCCCTCCAAGGCGCGAGCCTGCGCAACCTAAAAGACTTCGACGTCGCCTTCCCAAAGAACCGCCTCACAGTCGTCTGCGGCGTCTCCGGCGCCGGCAAGTCAACCCTTACCCGCGACTTACTAAAGCCACTCGTCGAAGCAGCCATCGAAGCCAAAGCCGACAAGCTAACCCCGAACTCCAAGAAAGTTCCCCTCCTTGCCAAGGAGGGGTGGACCGCAACGCGGGACGGGGTGGTGTTTAAATCACTTCAAAGCGCCCACGACATCCGCAAAGTGATCGAAGTCGATCAATCTCCCATCGGCAAAACGCCGCGCTCGACCCCGGCCACTTACATCGGTGCCTTCGACATCATCCGTGATATCTACGCCAGCCTGCCCGAAGCAAACATGCGCGGCTACACCGCCGGCACTTTCTCGTTCAACACCAAGGGCGGACGCTGTGAAACCTGTAAAGGCGCCGGACGCGTGAAGTTGGAAATGAACTTCATGCCCGACACCTACGTCACCTGCGAAGACTGCAACGGACGCCGCTACGGTGCCGAGCTCGACGACCTGCGCTGGAACGGCAAGAGCATCGCCGACGTGCTGGAACTCAGCTTTGAAGAAGCCGCCGAGTTCTTCAGCTTCCACACCCAGCTCAGCAACCTCATGCAGCTCATGGTCGAAACCGGCCTTGGCTACATCACCCTCGGACAATACTCGCCCACGCTTTCCGGTGGCGAAGCCCAGCGCCTGAAACTCGTCAGCGAACTCTCCCGCGGACTCCCCAGCTTCCGCGAACGCAACAACGGCAAAGGCCAGGGCAATCTCTATATCCTCGAAGAACCCACCATCGGCCTCCACCTCTCCGACGTCGAACGCCTCATCGAGCTCCTCCATCGCCTCGTCGACAAAGGCCACACCGTCCTCGTCATCGAGCACCACCTCGATGTCATCAAAGATGCAGACTATCTGATTGAGATTGGCCCCGACGGAGGCGATGCCGGCGGTGAACTTTTGTATCAAGGAAACGTGGCGGGCATGAAAAAAGACAAAGGCAGCGTGACGGGGAAGTTCCTCTGAGTTGGCGAAACGAGCAGGTGCAATTCCTGTCTCACATTGCACCATTTAGCATTGCACCATTTAGTGTAATACTATTTAGTGCAATTCATTCGAACGAGTTATGGCCAAACAACAGACAAATCCTTTTCGCTTCAATCAGGTCGTAGAAAAAGAATATTTCTGCAATCGGCCTGAGAATATCCTCGTTTCCGATCTGATAAAATCCGCTCAGAATGTGGCCCTAATCGGCCCCCGCCGCACGGGCAAGACTTCGCTCGCACTGGAAGTCTGCCGCAAGACCAAGCACAAGGTCATACACTGCGACCTGATGCGTGTCGGATCGTATGCTGAGGTGATTCGTCGCCTGGTCGAAGCTGCGCTGCGAGACAGCAAAGCGCCAAAAATCGAAGGATTCATAAAATCATTGGCGCACTTGCGCCCGACATGGACGATCGATCCGATCAGCGGCGGCACTCAGTTCACCGTCACGCCATCCGAAAAGAGCACCCCCGAGAATGTGATCGATACGCTCCGCTTGATTGAAAAGCGCTGCGTCAGCACGGACAGCATTCTTTTCATCGATGAATTCCAAGACATCACCGCCCTACCCAAACACGAAAGTTTCATTGCGCAGATGCGCTCCGAGACCCAGCGCTGGCATGACACTGCCATCCTCTTTGCCGGCAGTGATCGTGAGAAAATGAAAGCACTCTTTACAGAGTCGAGAAGCCCATTTTACCAGTCAGCAACGGTCTTAATGATCAATCAACTCGAAGAAGAAACTTTCAAGCGCTACATCGGGAAACGCTTCGAGCAAACAGGTAAAAGCATCGAGCCTGAATGCATCAAAGCCGTTTTAGAAATTACCGAACAACATCCGAACTCGGCTCAAAAGCTACTGCACTTTGTTTGGTCAAAAACTCCCGAAGGTGCACTGGCCAACTTAGAGACTTTAGAATCCGCCCTAAGCCTGACCATTCGTGCCGAGCAGGATGAATTCGAACGAACTCTGGACAATTTAACGCTCATGCAGGGACGCGCCCTCAAAACGATTGCCCGACTCGGCGGCGAAAGCACGACGAGTCTCGAGTTCCTTGAAGCTGCGGACATCCGAAACCCAACCTCATCCACCAAAGCACTCATGCGCTGCGTACAGTTAAAGATCCTGCTGAAAGACGGATCGACCTATCGTTTCACGAATCCGTTCTTCAAAGCCTGGCTGCAAAGACTGCCCTAGGAAACAAGAAAGCTGACAATACTCGCCCACGCTTTCCGGCGGCGAAGCCCAGCGCCTCAAACTCGCCAGCGAACTATCCCGCGGACTCCCCAGCTTCCGCGAACGCAACGACGGCAAAGGTCAGGGCAACCTCTATATCCTCGAAGAACCCACCATCGGCCTGCACCTCTCCGACGTCGAACGACTCATCGAGCTCCTCCATCGACTCGTCGACAAAGGCCACACCGTCCTCGTCATCGAGCACCATCTCGACGTCATCAAAGATGCCGACTATCTCGTAGAGATCGGTCCCGACGGCGGCGATGCCGGCGGGCAACTACTTTATCAAGGGAACGTGGCCGGGATAAAGAACGCGAAAGGCAGCGTCACGAGGAAGTTCCTCTGAGTTGGCATACATATACACGCATATAAAGACTAGGTGTAGCCGACATCGCAGCTAAGATTCTACTCAAAGCGCTCATTCTCTTCACGAGCACGCTCAGCCTCCCAACGCCTTTCTAATTCAATGCGTTCACACATTCTCCTCTGTGCACCATCAATCCATTCGGAGACATGAATGTCAGGTTCTGACCGCAGCAGGAGCAATACAGAAAGCCTTTTTTCCATAATGAGCGCTCTAGATCCTGACCATGAATTGGGACACAGATATTGTTCAAACTCGTCGAGAACAATATCTGGTTCGGGAGCCATGCGTAGAATTTTTAGAGCTACTTTAGACCAGACCAATCCATCGGCACTACTGTCCTCAAAGGGATAGAATAGAATCGCAAACTTCCGGCATCTAGTTGCCGGATCCCCTTGCAACCATTTTCCGAGAACTTCGACATCAATATCACTTAATACACTTTTCTCTGAGTCTCGAAACGGATTAACGATAAAGTTTCTAGCTTCCTGAATTTTATCGAATTCAGGAACAAAAAAGCCTTCTAAAAACGCTTGTGGCTGACACTTGATAAGTGTCTTCAGAGAACTGGTGTAATCATGCGCAGAAATATAATTTTCAACACAGCAAACAGCCATATTTCGAGAGACATCCAAAGCGCAACTGTAGTCGTCCTCCTGATTTAAGAAAGAACCGAATACTAAACTAAGAGTGTGGTCTCTAAGTCCATCCTGCTGATGATCATGTGAGAAAACAAAACGTGACAGTAAGATCTGGCCAAACGACCTCACCTCAGAAGCTACCTCAAATGAATCATCGAACTGCTTCCCATAACGAAAAGCCAGGATCTCCAAACACACATCGTCCCCGCCATCATATTTGGAAACAATCTTCATTAGATTAAGCAGATCATCGTCAGATATCGTCTGATGTCGCCTACCATAGGCAATTGTTTCGACCTCCCGAACAGCCACACCATTGGTGTGCTTTAAAAATTGAACTATTCTCTCAATTTCACGTTTGCCGATCCTCAAGGAAAGTTGCAGCCGAAGAAAGGAACGAAAAAGTGTATGGTCTGGAATAATCGAATCAAGGATCTCATCTACTGAATCTTGTTCAGCAAGAGACAGCTCGGACAAAAAACCGCTGGCCAAGGATAAATTCAGCTTCCCGCCTTCAATCCCTGATGATTCTTCAACTATTCGGTTCCAAATCAACATGGGTGACTTCGCAGCCCCCGCCAACCCACGCCCCAAATCATACAAGTGAACTCCCGGCTGAGTCATGCAATCTCTAATGAGATCGTCAAATACGTCGTGAGCTTCCGACAATTCACACCCAAGTTCATAAGTAATCTCATGAACTCGCAGAAGCGCTTCATGCGGGTCGCCATCGACTGTCTCGTCTATGTCATGGGCGAAGTGATTAGAGGTCAAAGCGTAAAGCCGGATTCTATCTTTTAACGCAACAGGTGCAGCTACGCGGGAGAGTTCCTTAAGTCTCTCAACCATATCCTCTCCAATCACTTCTCTGTCATAGCGAAGCGTGGACTTGATAGCTATCCAACCTTCATTCCACGGACCTAGGGAGGAAAAATCCTCTACAATGCTCCCAAGCAAGTCACGTAAGCCACTATACTGCCACAATCCTCTAAAATTTTTTGATATGACAGTTTTAACAGCTTCAGAGTAGTGCTGTCCGGAAAGAGCTAACCTACGAGCAAAGTCTAAGTATAATCGATACCATCCCTCAACTTCATCCTGAGTCTTAGGCCAATAGCCATAATCTCTCTTTCGTGCTCCAAAATCATGAGATGAACTACTCATAAAGTGAGAGGATTGGAGCGCTGCGTTTAAGCATTCTACTGCCAATTCTGCTACCCTCAATTCCACACCTCCCTCATCAAACCACTGCTGGAGCAAGGACAACCGTTGCTGAGGGAGCGCGTTCGTCCCAGATAGTAATATCCAGAAAAATCGGTGAAGGCGCTCGCGCGCGTTGCTCATATTATTACTTTTTTCCTCCTTTATCGCATAAAGGAGGACCACTCTCATCGATCGACTAAAAAACTCTGCTTCATATGCAATATCGCAGACAAGGCGAACAACCAGATGATACGATTTGCTCGCTTTCGAAGTAAACGAGCCCGATTTATCACATTCAACGGCACGCTCTACAGCAGCCAAGACTAAGTCCGGCTCCACTGGTGCAATATTTTTTAAAACCTCTAAGTCTAAGCCTGTAAATCTACCAATATCTCCAAAAACTCCCCCTTTAGACAACCAACCTGAGACAAGACTCACGGCAATTTTACTTTCGTGCAAATACCCCAACCTTCGTGAGAATGATCGAAAAATCCGCATTTCAGAATCAGCACCAAAGGCTTTCCGAAGTTGATCCACTGGACAGTTTTCAAGCGCCGCCAATGCTAGCTGATTCGCGACTGCATGGGGCAAAACAGCACGCCAAACACCTCGCCGCTGAAGCAGACCTCTCCTCGAAAGTTCGGACGAATATCTGTATAATTCACGAGCAGAAAGAGAAGAAAAGGAAGCCAATTCGGGCAACTCACAACCATCGCCGTCTGCTTGAAACGAATAAACAAGAGAAAGGGTCTCAGCTGCTATCAGTAACCTATTATCAACTTCTCGCCCTTGCCAAAAGAGACGCTTGAATAATTCGCGATCTCTTAACCCGACCAATGAGTCATGCCTTTCGACCGTCTCTGACAACGCGATAGCAATCCGCGCATTTCCACCAGAAAACTCAGCAATTCGCTTCGAATCCACTTGGCTCACATTCTTATACCTCTGACATACAAGTTTCTCAATAACCTCAATAGAGGCATCTCCCATTTGAAAGACGTCTGTGCCTTCAGGCTGATCCTCTCGAATGTCATATTCTACAGTTATCAGACTTAAGTGCTTCAAACGACTCCGAATAAGAGCCGTCAGTTCTCGATGTAAATCCGAACCACAATTATCTACCACCAAAACTGAGTTTCTGAATAGCCCGTCAACATTCTCAGCAAAAGTTAATGGCTCAGGACTCGGACCACTGGCAATATCTGTATAAAAGACGCATGATGGGTTGAGTGACCGCTCACCAATGCGGGAGTCAAAAAGTGCTTCCAAGAATCTTGTCTTACCGACTCCAGACAAACCAACAAGTCTCACGGATGCTTTGGGGCTAGATAAGATATCGCGTATCTCCAAGAGACCATCCTCTACAGACAGACCGTTACTGCCATCAGATATAGACGCTCCTTTGTAAATTCTAGCACTGTTATCGTGTAAATATACGTCGCTCGCATCACTCGGCTTATTAGACCAATTGCCATAAGCTCGCCACCCTTGGACAGCGACGCCTATACGCTCTTTAACCCACAAAATAAACGAAGGGTGCTCCCGCACCCATGAAGCAACACGACCTCGATCATAAAAATCCAAGTGAAGCGTGGATTCGAAATCCGTGCCAGCTATGGCCTCTCTCATCGCCCGCAATCGTTCACGTAACGCTTTATCTGTTAGATTGGAACCGCTACTAACTATAACATAGGCTCCCGCCAGCTCACCGACATTTTGAATAGAATCTCGAAGATCTCCATTAGGCTGCATTTCCTTAAGAATTCCTGATCGAGATAAGTCAGGCTTCTTTACTTGGAATACCGTTTCCTTGCGTGGCACAAAGCTAACTCCATCAGAAATCGAGGAAATTGATACACGAACGTCGACACCACCATCAGAGGCATCCTGATCCCCACCCCAAGTGACGCCGGAGGATGAATGACCAAGAGCACGCATCTCGGATTCACATAGCAATCCGATCAGTGATCTCAAATCTGCATCACTCAGCTTAAAAATGTCATCACCAGAAACTTCCAACATAACGGCACCATAAAATGAAATCTCATTTAGTGGCAACGCTCGGAAGATAAAGAAGATACATTCGTAACTTCAAAGCAGGCAAGAAAGTCAACTACTCGCCCCCTCAGACGAACGCCTACGTTTTTCGGACGCACACTGAAGCCATCCAAACACCACCAAGCAGCATCCCCGCAATATGCGCACTCGGAAGCGGAACCACACCGGGGCCAAGGTCGCTGACGAAGAGTGCGGAGCCGGCGGTTAGTTCGTAGATGATTTTACCTGTTAAGGCCGCCAAGGGGACAAGGCCGAAGAGTAGACGATCCCAGCCTTTACTGAATACAGCGATGCCGAGGCAGTAGCGGGTGAAGAGCATGGAATCGAGGGCGGACAAGCCGCGATACTCACTTAAGCCGGGATCGACCCGGAACACGACGATCGAGATCAGGGGTGCGGCGATGAACAACCACAGCCACAAGCGCCAGCGTTCTTCACGCCAGAGCAGGCAGGCGAAGCCGACGAACATGAGCGCATCCCAGACAAAGTGCTCCAGCGTGTAGTGCAGCAGGTGTCCGGTCCAGAGTGTGAGCAGTTGGTTGTTCGCCAGCGCGTGCGTGGTCAGCATCGCCCAGGACTGCCCCTGCAGGAAGCACCCGCTCAAAGCAGGAATCAGGATGCAGAGCAAGCATCCCCACCCCTCCGGATGGGAAAGGCTCCGGGCACCTTGCGGCACCCGAAGCACACGACTTTCCCTCTTATGAATCATGGCAAGTGATCGTGGAAATTTGTTTTAATACCACTTCGATTTTAGCGTCTCGAGGAATCCGTCATCGACGTGACCGTCGATGCTACAATCGACCCAATGTAGCATACGGCGTGAGCCGGATGATCGCCGATTCCAACAGAATCATCGAGAACGGGTATAAGTTAAGAACGGCGCAAGCGGCGGAACCAGACGCCGAGACCGGTCAGCATGAGCAAGGCGATCGATTCCAAACCGAAGGCACCGCCGCCTCCGCCACCACCGCCGATACGGGGCGCGTTACTTGGGAACATCGGCTTCTTGTCGACACGCGGACTTTGCACCGGTTGGCCGGCGGCAGCATTGTTGGCGTAAGTGGCCTGACGTTGGGCCTGCGCTGTATGTTCTGTAGCAATACGTGCCTTATTCTTACGGTCGATGCCGTGACGCTGGAATCCTTCGTCCGCCATCACGATCATCGAGGTCTCATCGGTCACCAGTTGATAGGCCACACCGAGGTCGCGGATGCTTTCCTTCGATTCAGTGGCCGAGAGTTGACCAATGCTTTGCTGCAGCTCGATCTGCTCGATCCGGCTCATGGCCCACAGACGTTCAAGCTCCGGATAATCGAGCGCGCTGTCGGGGAAATCGACTATGGTATCGAAATTGAGTTCACCAGTCGTCTTCCGTGCATCGAGGCTCAACTGTGCTTCTCCTCCTGCCTGGTAGCGACCAAAGATAGTGAGCTGCTGCCCACGAAAGACCTTTCCACTGAAATCCTTGGTCAGGTCGCTGGTTCGCAGGCCTTTGATTTTGACGTCCACATCAAGCAAGGCTTCGTAGGCGATCTTTTCCTTAGCCTGCAAGATCTTGCCCACGATGTCGTCCGCATTGGAGACGCTGGAATAGAAACCATCGGAAGCATCGCAGATCGCACGCATGAGCGGCCAGTTCGAACTGTTGCCCATTAGGAATCCAAAGAGGCGCACATCATGTTGCTTCAGCAGCTTGTGAAAGTCTGCTGGGTCGAGGGCGCCGGTATTGGTGACCGCGTCCGTGATCAGGATCACATTGGTGGGACGGTCGTCGTCCAGTTGCTTCAGGCCGAGGCGAAGTCCATCGTAGAGGTTGGTGCTGCCGTCGGCTTTGAGTCCGGCGACTTGGTTGAGCAACTGGTTCACGTTTTCGGAGGTCAGCGCCACCCAATCGCGCGTCAAATTTCTGGCGGCATCCGCAAAGGTCACGATGTGAACGCGGTCTTCCGGACGCAGCTTGCCGATGGCCTTCTCGACGCCCGCGGTGAGAGTTGCCATCTTGCCGTTCATGCTACCCGAGAGGTCGAGAATGAAGAGATAGTCGGAACCTTGCGTGATCGGCGCCAAATCCACCCCAGGTGTCAGCGTCATCATGAAGTAGCCCGGCTCGGCTTCGCTGGCCTTGTAAGTCAGCATATCGACCCGACCCGGCAGATCGCGGGCGAGTTGATAGTAAACCACCAAATCCTGATTGAGCGTTCCGCCCGGTGCATCGTAACGCCAGGTGTAGGTGTTGGCATCCTGCTTCACGGGGTCGCCGGGGAAGCCTTTGATCCGGATATCGTCGAGCGGATAGCCCGAGCGCACGGTCACCTCCGCGGAAAACGCACGGGCGACTTTTTCGTTCCGTGTCCAGAAGGACTCGGCTTCCTCGTCCGTGCCACCCTCTTCGATGGGATAGACATAGCGTCCCACCCCGAGATCGATCTTCAGTGGTTGATAATACACCACTTCGATCCGGGTCTCGACGCCGGGACGAACCGGGAAGACGCGAAACTCGAAGCGCTGGTAGCTTTCCTTCGAGCCCATGCCGACGTCGTTGCCCTTTGACTTTTCCTCTTCGTAGATCCGCTCGGCTTCGGCCCGTGGAATCACTTCGCCCTCAAGCACCGTCTCGCCGGAATGGATCGTGATCTCGGAGAGACTGGCCGACTCCGGCACGGGGAAGGCATAGAGCGCCTCGACATCATGCGGATTCGGATTGCTGAAGGTTTGCTGAATAACGGTCCGGGCAAAGCCATCCGCGATGCGGACATCGACATGATGGTCCATGATTTCGACCGGCTGGTCGGCGCTACCCGTCGGCGTCAGGATGCCCGCAGCAGAGAGTGAAGCAACAGACAGGCAAGAGGCCGCCGCGCAAAGCAACGACGTCAGAAAAGCCCGACCGGAATGAATGTTAGGGATGCGTGTTTTGTGTTTCATAACGCCACCCTCTAAACACTGAACATGCCAACCAACCCCGCATCCCCCACTACTTAATACCTAACAATAACTTACAAAATTTAACAATTCCCACACCACGCCAACCAAAACAATAAGATAGCATTTCGTGAATTAATATATTACATTTTATGTCACATGAATAAAAGCCAGCTGGAGTTCATTCTATCCGAAGTGCACGCCCTCACCTTCGTGAATCCCTTCAGCGCCGAACGCAACGAGCGGGAAAACGCGATTCTGGCCAAGCTCGGGGACGCGCCCAGTGCAGCCCCCACCGAGGGCCCATTCGGCTTTCGATTCAAAAAGCTGCTCCCCTGGTTCCGCGAAGCCGAACGCAGCTTGCTGGCCGATACGAAAAGCACCCTGCCCGCGAAGTGGCGCGAGCAGCTCGCCTCGCTGGCCTTCTTCACCCTCTACCACGAAGTCGCCGCCGACCTCGACCGGCTCATCCAACGCGGCACGGCGGACCCGATGCCGAATCGAAAGCTCTACCGGAAGATACAAGACGGCGTCGCCGCCCGCCACCGCCTGATCGAGCACGGTCCCGAAAGGATCTGGAACCGCCCCGACCACCTCTTCGCCTGCTTCTACCAACTGCGCCGGGCCTACTACTACATTCACAAGGAAATCGTCGGCGAGAGCCGCCCGATCTGCCAGCTCCGCATGCAGGTTTGGGAGAGCGTCTTCACCAAGGACATGATGAGCTACCAGCAGTGGATGTATGACACCGTCGGCCGCTTCCCCACGCTCATTCTCGGCCCCTCGGGCTCCGGCAAGGAAATCGTCGCCCGCGCCATCGGTCTTTCCCGCTTCTTCCCCTACAATCCGAAGACCGCACAGTTCGAAGCCAGCCCCGAGGACAGCTTCCACCCGGTCAATCTCTCCGCGCTGTCCGAGCACCTCATCGAATCGGAACTCTTTGGTCACCGCAAAGGTGCCTTCACCGGGGCAATCAGCGACCGCGAAGGCCTTTTCGCCACTGCGGGCAACTACGGCAGCGTCTTTCTCGACGAGATCGGCGAAGTCGGCGAAGCTACCCAGGTCAAACTACTCCGACTTCTCCAGTCCGGCGAATACCAAGCCATCGGCGACAATCGCCCCGACCACTTCACCGGCAAGATCATCGCCGCCACCCACAAGGATCTCATCGCCGAAATGGAAGCCGGTCGCTTCCGCGAGGATTTCTTCTACCGTCTCTGCGGCGACCAAGTCCGCACAGCCGCACTCAAAGACATCCTACAGGACCGTCCGGAAGAACTCAGCACTTCGATCAACTACATCTGCAAAAAACTCTTCGGAGCCGAAGGCGCACGCGAGCTCGCCGGACGCGTGCTCACAACGCTCGAGCAACAAGTTCCCAAACACTACAGCTGGCCCGGCAACTTCCGCGAGCTAGAGCAAGCCGTCCGCAACATCATCGTTCGCAACGAATACAAACCAGTCAGCCCGCAGCCGAACAACCAAATCGAGCAGGCCTACCAGAACACCAGCCTGACACTTCAAGAGTGGAATCAGTTGTATGCGAAAAAGGCCTACGAAAACACGGGCAGCTACCGCGAAGCCGCCCGGCGGTTAAATGTGGATCAGCGAACATTGAAGAAACTGACCACCACTTAGGCCAAATTTGCCACGAGCCCCCACCCGATTAGGTGCAATTCAGGACTTGAACTCCTGAATTGCACCATACATTCTGCAGGACATGCTCATCGAGCGACAGATTCTAAAGGAACTCGAAAACCTGCTAAAGGAATACCCGGTGGTGACAATCCTCGGACCACGCCAAGCAGGAAAAACGACTTTAGCTAAAAAGTTTCTGAAAGGCTACAGCTACACCAACTTGGAAGACCCTGAGCGCAGAGCCATCGCCGAAAACGACCCCAAGGCCTTTCTATCAAACCTTAAAGGCAAGGTCATCATCGACGAAATTCAGCGCGTTCCAGAACTCCTCAGCTACATTCAAGTTGAGGTGGATGCGCATCCGGAGAACGGACATTATATACTGACCGGCTCTCACCAATTGAGCCTACGGGAGGCGATCACCCAATCGCTGGCAGGTCGCACGGCGATTCTCCACCTACTCCCACTCTCCATTGCCGAATTAAGCAACGCAGGGATCCGGTTCAACAGCTTTGAGGAATACGCCTACACGGGCTTTCTCCCTCGCATCCACGAACAATCACAACGCCCGACGACTGCTTACGCAAACTACTACCAAACTTACGTCGAACGGGATGTCCGCCAGTTAATACAGCTCAAGGATGCCAGCTTGTTCGAGAAAATGCTGAAGCTACTGGCCGGACGAAGCGGACAAATCGTCGATTATAATTCACTCGCCAACGATGTCGGCGTGGACGCCAAAACGATCCGACACTGGATCTCAATTCTAGAAGCGTCGTTCATTCTCTTCAAACTTCCTCCTTATTTCGAAAATTTCGGCAAGCGCGTCATCAAGAGTCCGAAATACTATTTTACCGATGTCGGCCTGCTTTGTTTCCTGCTCGGAATCCGAGAAGCAGCCCAAATCACACGTGACCCCTTGGTTGGACAGATTTTTGAAAATCTCGCAGTGATCGAATGCCTGAAACAGCGCTACAACGAAGGGCAAATCGCAGACCTGTTCTACTTCCGGGATCACAAAGGCAACGAAGTCGACCTCGTGCTGCAAGCAGGGCGACAGATCAAAGCAGTCGAAATCAAATCGGCAATGACCTTCAAAATGGAACAACTCAAGGGCCTTCGTCGCTTCAAATCAATTGCTCCAAATGTCAGTGACAGTTACCTCATCTACAACGGCGATGCACAAAAACTGAGCGACAACGTAGAGGCCCTCAACTTTAGAATCTGCGGGCAGATCGAGACGTAACAGAAGCCTCAGCCCAACTCGAAAGTCGTAATTCCGAAGATCGACTGCCAGGGCAACTGTGGCGCGGGCCCCAGATACATCCGCGCACAGCCAAAGACTTCTTTCAGCCCATACCGCTCAGCCAAGGCCATCGCCGCCGGATTAATTTCCGGCACATCCAGATAGACCGGTTGGCCGGCTGCGTTCGAACTGAGCGCAACATAGAGCGCATCCGCGACTTCCGTCGACGCGGCAAAGAGCGGACCGATCTTGTACCCTTCACAACACTCGCGAATGACACCAAAGCCCTGAAGCACCCCGTCCTGAACAATCCCCAGCGAGACGCCGTGCTCCTCATGGATCCATCGGCGGAGAAAGTCCTCACGGGCAAAGCCGAAACAACGGAGGTCCATCGCACACACGTGCTCGAAGGGAATCTCCGCGAGCGGGGTCACCGGTAGCGATGGAGTACCTCCAACCGCGGTGCCCGCCATGCGCAGGTTACGATGACTGAAAACGAAACCGCCCTTTGCATAGAAGTCCTGCATGTCAAAGACGCCGTCCATTCCAACCGCCGTCCCCGGCTTGAGTCGATCCAGCAGTCGAGCCTTGCGCCAATGCCAGAACCTGGCACCGAGCCCCTGCCCCCGTAAGTCAGGACGCACGATAAAGAACCCCATGAAGGCAAAGGTGCCGTAACTCACAATGGAACCGGTACCGACGACTTCGTCGCCGAGTTCGATGCAAACAAAACCTTCGGGGTCGGTATGCCAGAATGTATCGGCATCCCCCAGCCCCGGGTTCCAGCCTTCTTTGGCGGCCCATTCGAGCGCCCTCAGGAACTCACCGTGTGTCGCTTGCCGAAAGACTGCCAATTCCAAGTCCATGCCCAATTAATACTAAGGAAAAAGGGCTCGGAATCAACCTATTCGACAAGCTGCGTGGAGACCTTGAAGCAAATTCAATGTAAAAACAGGCAACAACTGGTCTCGAAACCAGAGAGAGGCATTGCATTTCCTCCAAACCTGCACATATCCCTCAGTCATGCGCCCCGAAACCCACTGGTTGCTTCACTTCTGTCACGACAATCAATTGCTGACGGACAGTCAGGTCCAAGGCATTGCCTCGAATTTTGACGCCTCCACCGACGCCCAAACCTGCGCCCGCATGCTGCTGAATGCCGGCTGGGTCACGGACAAGGACTTCCTCGATTCCGCGGTGGATGCCGCGATCAAGAATGCCCGCGAAGGTTTCGACCTACCGGAGCTGCCCGGCATCAGCTCGGGGGGAAGCGAGAATCCATTTAATTTCCCGGACTTCAACGACTTCAAGGAGCTGGAAGGGAGCGCTCTCGAACGCGAAGTCAAAGCGCTCTTCCTCCGCTGCCAGCAGATCGGCGCGAGCGATCTGCACATTACCGCGGGCGCGCGTCCGAGCATCCGCCACCACCGGCGCCTTGTCTACCTGAGCAATGCCCCGCTGCCGGATTCTCTGGCGCGGAAGATCAACCTTTGCCTGTTGAACGAGGCACAGCGGACAAAGTTCGAGACCGACATGGATCTCGATTATGCCTTGGCGATCGGCGAATCCACCGAGGGCTATCGCACCCGCTGCCGGGCCAATTTGATGGAGCAAAAAAAAGGCATTGCCGGCACCTACCGAATTGTCGCCGACCATCTGATGAGCCTGGAAGAACTAGGCTTCCCAAATGCGGACGACATTCGCAAGCTGCTGAACTACAACAACGGCATCATTCTGGTGACCGGCCCCTTGGGCTGCGGCAAGACCACCACACTGGCCACGCTGGTGCATGAGTTGAACCAGAACCGTCGCGAACACATCATCACCATCGAAGACCCGATCGAGGTCCGGCAGAACTCGGAAAACAGCATTGTCACGCAGCGCCAGGTCGGTGAGCACACCACATCTTTCAATTCCGCGCTGATGTCCGCGCTCCGCGAAGACCCGGACATCATCGTGGTCGGTGAGATGCGCGATCTGGAAACAATTGAAATCGCAGTCACGGCCGCTGAAACCGGGCACCTGGTGATTGCCACGATGGACACACGGGACGCCAACTCGACACTGAACCGCATGTTGGACGTCTTCCCGCCCAGCCAGCAGAACCAAATCCGGTCCATGACCGCCGGTTCGCTCAGAGGAGTGATTTGCCAGCGACTCCTGCCCTCCACCGATGACAGCGTAGTCCTCGCCTGTGAGCTTCTGGTCAATAACAGTGCGGTCGCCGCGATCATTCGCGACGGTAAGGAAACCGGCCTGAACAACGCCATGCAGTCCGGCAAGAAATTTGGCATGCGCACGATGAACGACTCGATTCAGGCTCTGCTCGAGGCTGGCCGGATTACCGAAGAAGTCGCCCAAGCCAACCTGCGCAGCAGCGAAAGCAAAAAATCCTAATCCCCGAGGACACACAGATGAACGATCTGGATACTTTACTAATTGAAATGCTCGAGAAAGGCGGTTCCGACCTCCACCTGACTGCAGGCGCGCCCCCGAAGGCCCGTATCGACGGGGTTATCTACAGCCTGCGCGAGGAAGCGATCCGCGCCGAAGACCTGGAAGCCATGCTGAAGGAAGTGACACCTCCGAACCGCTGGGAAAGCTTCCTGCAAACCGGCGATGTGGACTTGGCGCATGAGATCCCGGCCCGGGCCCGGTTCCGGATGAACCTGTTCAAGAACAGCTGGGGCATCGGCACCGTCTTACGGCAGATTCCGTCCCGAGTGCAAAGTATCGACGAGCTGGGACTTCCCAAAGCACTCAAGGACGTAGCCATGTATCCGGAGGGCTTGGTACTGGTCACCGGCCCGACCGGCAGCGGAAAGTCCACCACGCTGGCGGGGATGATCAATCACATCAATGAAAAGAGCGCGAAGCAGATCATCACCCTGGAAGACCCGATTGAATTTACCCATGACGACAAGCAAAGCACCGTCCTGCACCGTGAAATCGGGGATCATACCCGCAATTTCGAAGCAGGCCTGAGAGCGGCGATCCGGGCCGACCCCGACGTCATTCTAATCGGTGAGATGCGTAGCATGCGCACCATACGCCTGGCCTTGAATTGTGCGGCCATGGGCATGCTGGTGTTCGCAACCCTACATACCAACGGAGCAACCAAGACAATCGACCGAATCATCGACGCCTTTCCCGCGGACGAGCAGAACCAGACCCGCACCATGCTGGCAGAATCGCTGCGTGCGATCGTCTCCCAGCAACTTTGCAAGGGTAAGGACAAAGGCCGCGTTCCGGCCTTCGAGATACTGCTCAGCCACAGTTCGCTTCCGAACTGCATTCGCAAGAACTCACTCGCAAGCATCAGCAACATCATCGACCAGAACCGTGAGGATGGCATGATTTCGCTCGATGCCTACCTGCGCGACTTGGTCGAGTCCGGCGCGATCAGCCGCGAGGAAGCCTATATGAAGGCGCAGAATAAGATGCAGTTTGCGGATCCGGAATAGGAACAATACATCCGAAACCATTCGGGATTGCGACCCTACCATCAAAACCTTTGACTGTCCTAGATCCCCCACCTGCCCTATGAACTACCTCGCCCACGTGTATCTGGCCGATGAAGAGGATTCCGCATCCATCATCGGCAATCTCCTCGCCGACTTCACTAATCCCCAGAACGAAGCCTGCTTTCCCGAATCCGTCCGCGAAGGGATTCGCCAGCACCGGGCCATTGACCGTTTTACCGACCAACACTCGGTCTTCATCCGCAGCCGTGATCGGATCGATTCCCGTTTTCGCCTGTTGAAAGGCGTACTCGTCGACCTCTTTTACGACCATTTCCTTTCCAAGCACTGGGAGGAGTTCCATGCCCGCGAATTGTCCCGCCACTGCAGCTATGTCTACCTGATGGCGGAACCCTGGCTACCAAGGCTCCCCATCCGGATGCAGCGAATGCTTCACTTCCTCTTTGCCGAAGCCGGTGTGCTCGAGTACGGCAGTCTCGAAGGAATCGAAGCCGCCCTGCACGGCATGTCCGGACGCCTCAGTCGCCCGAATCTCCTGCATCTGGGAACCGAAGCTCTGGTCGCCGATTACGAGGCACTTGAGGCCGACTTCATGGAGTTTTTTCCACAGCTGATCGAGTTCTCACGGACGTATGCCCCGGCCTGCCATGGCCGCATCTCCGACGCGGGACATCATGACTAGGCAGCTCAGCACGATCAGGGTCCCGAAGACGACGCCGGGCCGCAGTCTTTCGTCCGGAATAAACAGGATCGACTCAAGAACGCCCATCAAAGGGATCAGGAAGCGATAGGTGGAGAGCAGGTTCACACTGTAGATTTCAATCAGTCGGTTCCAGACGGTAAAGGCTGCCGCGGAAAGAAACGCCAGGTACAGCGTCACCCAGAATGTAGTCCAATTGAAATGGGACAGATATGCCGACCAGGATGGAAGTGCGGTCAGCAAGAGTAACAGTCCGCCCGTCGCAAGGGAAAAGGAAGTGGTCGTCCTGCTTCCGGAGACAGGCGCGACGATTTTCATGTAAGTCGCCGCGACCGCACCGGAAAAAGAGGCAGCCAGAAAGGCCAACACGCCGATCCCCACATTCCGCATCGGCAACCCCGGGGTGTAGACCGCGCAGAGCACACCCAAGGTACATCCGGCGAACAGCAACCAGTGGATACCGTGGGGCTTGGGAGTCTTCAGTATAAGCGGTGCCAGCAGCATCCACCAAAAACTACCGGCACCCACCAGGATCGCGCCAAGAGTGCCCGTCGACACACTCAATGCGTAGTAGAAAAACAAATACTGGAAATAGGTCTGCCCGAGCATAACCGCGGCCAAGCCGACTTTCGGGGCCCGACTTATGCTCTCCACAAAGCGGCGTCGGCAAAACGGCAAGACCATCAGGCCGGCTAGCGTAAACCGGCTACCGGCAAAGACCAACTGTTCCCCATAACTTTGAATATTCAGAGCCGAATAACTGTTCTTGATCACCGGGAATGCACTGCCCCAGAGAACGGCACAAAAAAGCACCTGGAGATAGAACGAAAGCGGCAAACGCTCGGAATTTCGGATCGACGAGGACATTCAGGCCCACAGCGAAGCAAGTTATACCGGATTGGCAATGCTTGTGGAGCCCTGATCGCTCTCAGGGAACCTGAGCTTCAGGAGATATGGTTCGACTCCCAGTAAAACCAATGGTCCAAAGCATCCCAATCCGGATGCAGTGCACCTTTCAAGGCCCGCAGGTAGTTGATGTTCTGATCGAGATAATAATCCGCTTGCTGCTTAAGCTGGGCTTCCACCTCACCTGCCGGACAGACGGAATGACACAAGCCCAGATCCAACAACTGCCGGGAGCTGACAGGTTCCGGCTGGGACAGGAGCTCGAAGGACTTCTGGTGGCCGAGACGTTCCTTCAAAAAGTAAACCACACCGCCCACCGGGATCGTTTTGAAACGAAGATTCGGGTTCTCCACCACGGAAGTCGTGCCAAGGACACAATAATCGGCAGCCAGACCGAGGCTCAGGTAACTCATGGTCATACGTCCGCCGTCACCAAACAGGACGATCTGTGGCAATTTCAGAATGCGCCGAACCAATTGCTGAAAGACACTCAACATTCGGACCGAGGCATGCTGCGCCTTGCCTTCTTCCGATGAGGCCCATTCTTGCCATTCGACATACTCGGCGCTGCCCCGCTTCTCAGGGTTTCCAAGCATGAGGATGCATTTGATCTCCGAGTTGCGCTCAAGCACATTCAGGTAGTCAATTAAACCGATGACATTCTCGATTTCAGCGGATTGCCGGAGCCAATGCCGCTTGAACCGAATCGTCAGCGTGTGGGGAGATGTTTGCGAGGCTGCGAATAACTTCTCGTCGGCCTCCAAGGGGTTTGTGGCGCTGAACATAGTGTGGGGGTTTGGATAACGAATCTCCGGTAGCCATAGCCTGCCGGACATTAGGATTATGGAGGTTTATACGGCTTAAAGCAAGCCATGGTCCACAGCTATTAGCCAGTCTCACAAACTGTATTATGCGAAGCCTCCGCGCAAAGAAGCGAGCCGTCCGCAACGACTCCGCATTCGACAATTCATCGCACGAATGTCATAACTGCCGGAAATGCGGAAAATCAAAGCAGTTATCTATACGATACTGGGCCTGGTCATGTGCACCTACACCTTCCGGCAGGGTAACTATTTCCTGACGGCAGGGATCGCCCTCTTCGTGGGTGGAGCCGTCTATCTGGCTCTGGCCTCGCTGGGGCAGAAAGTCGTCAGCTGGGACGAATCCGGCATCACGGTGAGTCGCTTCCGCAAGGATCCCGTCCGCATACGCTGGTCGGAAATCAAGAAACTCAAAGTCGACCACCTCGGCTATCATGTGATCGGCGAATATGGGCAATTTCACCTGGGAAAGGAAAACATGCCCGCAAATCTGCTCAGCCGCATTCGTAAGGCCTTGCGCGAACGGAAAAACTAATACCGCTTCTGTCTCTGTTCGGCATCCAAGTGCGGTTCCATCCGCGCCACCGTTGTCTGGACGACCGCAAGCACACGGGGCAGGCTTCGGTGCAGGTCGATGAAGATCTCCTGAGCCAGGTCCCCAAAGGCACGCTCACTCCCGGCCTGGGCGGCCACGATGTCGGGAGTGAGATGCCGGGAAGCATCCGTGGCATTCGAACTTTCGCGCATGATTCGGACTTCGTGGCGGATCTCCTGATCAGGGAGCCCCGCCACATTGCCGAATCAGAGTCGAACGGTCGCCGGTTCAACTCGGAACGCTTGGTTCATCATGGCCACGTCTACTGACTACTAGTTAACAACAACATCCATAGATCGTGGATTCAGGCGGAATGTTTCATAAAAACTTCGCCCCGCCCCGTCGAAAGCTGCAATAACTTTGGCGGCAAACCGTTCCCACGGTTTTGCGTCGTTCGAAAATATGGATTATTTCATGGGGCTAAATAAGCCAAGTGATGCGACTTCCCTTCAAATTACTCCCCTTCTGCCTACTGGCTTACTCCAACGTGATTGTGGCGGCGGAGCCCTTTTCCTATGCCTGGCTCAAGGGCAAGGCTCGGCAGCTGTCCACAACGCCCTACGAAAAGCGCACCCATGCCCTGCCACAAGCAGTCGAGCAGCTGACCTGGGACGAACACCAAAGCATCCTCTTCGATCGCGACCATGCCCTCTGGAACAAGGAAGACAGCCATTTCAGGGCGGAATTCTTCCATCTCGGCATGTATGTCCGCACCCCCGTCACCCTCTACGAGGTCGACCATGGTGAAGCCCGGCGGATCGACTACAACGGCGACTTGTTCGATTATGGTAAATCCGGCTTGGCCCCGGACACACTTCCGGCTGACCTCGGATTCGCCGGCTTCCGCGTGCATGCCAGTACGGATTGGGAACGTGATGTCATCGCCTTTCTGGGGGCCAGTTATTTCCGCGCCGTCGGTGCCAGCATGCAGTACGGCCTGTCTGCCCGGGGCTTGGCCATCGATACCGCACTTCCCCGACCCGAGGAATTCCCCATCTTTACCGAGTTCTACCTTCAACAACCCGCCCCGGGCGCCGATCAGCTCGAAATCTACGCCTTGCTGGACTCGCCGAGTGTCTCCGGCGCTTATCATTTTTCGATTCACCCCGGAGAGCCCCACATCGTACGGGTCGACGCCGCACTCTATCCGCGCAAACCGATCGAACGCCTTGGCATCGCCCCGCTGACCAGCATGTACCAGGTGGGTGAAAACGACCGGCGCATGGCTTGGGACTGGCGACCGGAAATTCATGACTCGGACGGGCTCGCCCTGCACACCGGAAACGGTGAATGGTTATGGCGCCCGTTGGCCAATCCACCGTTACTGCGATTCAACAGTTATTTCGACACGAACCCGCGGGGTTTCGGACTGCTTCAGCGGGATCGTAATTTTGACCACTATCAGGACGACGGCGTCTTTTATGAAAAGCGTCCCAGCCTCTGGATCGAGCCTATCGGAGATTGGGGTGCCGGCGCAGTCACCCTGACGGAAATCCCCACAATCGATGAAACCTTCGATAACATCGTCGCCTTCTGGCAACCGGCCGAAGCCGTGCAAGCCGGCGAGGAGTACCTATTCAGTTACAACATGTACTGGGCCGACAAGGCACCCGCACGCCCTCAACTCGCCACCACCGTGGCCACACACAGCGGGCTCGGCGGGGTCATCGGCCGGCACCGGGAATACTACAGCCATCGTTTCGTCATCGATTTTACCGGCGGCCCGCTCGGGATGCTCGGACCGGACACGAAGGTGGAAGCAGTCGTCGAAAGCTCCCGGGGACACGTGGAAACTGTCTCGGCCCGCCCCTTGCACAGCATCAACGGCTACCGGGCACGCTTTGATATCGTCCCCGGTGACTCCACCGAACCGGTCAATTTACGCATGTACCTCAAGGCAGGCGACCGCCCTCTGAGTGAAACGTGGATCTACCAATGGACGCCGCCCCCACTCGAGCAAAGGGAACTCTACAACCGCTGATCCAACCGGATTATTCTCCGACGACCGAAGCCGCACTTTCAAAGACCGAATAATCATCTTCGAAAGTCTGCAGCAAGTTCACCACTTTCTCGCGTCGACTGGGTGAACAGGTCAGGTAGAGTTCGGCACCTTTTTCCGTCTCCACCCCCATCCAAAGCTTCACCGACTCGTACTGCTGCAAGAGCCAGCCAAGCGCTTCGTACATCGCCGCACCATCTGTCGGCAGCTCGTAAAAATCGGCTTGTCGGTTACTGTGTGACCAAACGACGGATCTAGGATTGTCCAAGGGGGAAGGCACGTAGAGAGGAGTAGAATGAACCGCAGACACGTTCAAGTCTTCCGCTGAAAAAATGAGCCGCTTTAAGAAAAATTAGCAGACGCTTTACATTTACAAGGCCACACTGCGGACTACCCGTAGTCCCGCTATGGGTACTAGTCTTCAGCCTTTTCGGCCGAAACTTTAGATGAAGCAATACAACGCACGACCTGCGCGGCCAGCACGAAGCCCATGGTTCCGGTCACAAAGGTCGCGGAACCAAAGCCCTGATCGCAATTCAACCGGTAATCCGCCCCCGGTTCCCGTTCACAGGCCACCGATCCATCTGCCTGCGGGAACACCGGAAATTCATCGGTATAGACACAGTCGATCTTGAATTTCTGGCGTGATTTGCGGGGAAAATTGTACTCCCGACGCAACTTTTTCCGGACCTGCAAGAGAAGCGGATCGTTGATCGTCCGAGACAAATCGGCGATCTGGACACGGCTCGGATCGATTCGCCCACCGGCACCGCCACAGGTAATCAGGGGTAAGCGACGCTTGCGTGCTTCGGCAATCAGGAGGCACTTGTGCTTGGTCGCATCGATCGCATCCACAATATAATCGTAGCCCGGCGCCAACAAGCGCTCGGCCGAAGATTCGGTAAAGAAACAGACTTCGACATTCACCTTGCAGTCCGGCGAGATCCGGGCCACTCGCTCGGCCAGTACCTCCGCCTTCGATCGGCCGACGGTCCCGTCCATCGCATGTATCTGCCGGTTCACATTGCTCAGGCAAACCTCATCCATATCCACCAGGGTCAATTCGCCCACGCCCGTCCGGGCCAAGGCTTCAACCACCCAGGAACCGACCCCGCCGAGCCCGATGACCGCGACATGCGCGGCCTGTAGACGCGTCAAACCTTCGGCTCCGTAGAGCCGCCCCAGAGCGCTGAATCGTGTGTGATAGTCGGACATGATACAGGCAAGAGAAGTTAGAACTCCGCCATCGGAATCAATCCTATTTTCACAGATCAGTCGCCGCAACAAATGTGGTGTACCGAATCAGCGTCTTACAGAATTCCCTCGCCGCTTGATTCTGCGACAAAAGCGGGCATGCTCCGAAAGATGGATACCTTCACTGCCATTCGCGAGCGACGCTCGGTCAAGCATTACGACCCGGAACACAAGATGACGGATGCCGAAATCCGCCAGCTTCTAGAAGCGGCCCTGCTCTCGCCCACGTCTTTCAATATGCAGAACTGGCGCTTTCTCGTGGTCACCGACCCCGAGGAGCGTGCCGCCCTCCGCGCCGCGTCCTGGGATCAGGCACAGGTCACAGATGCCTCGATTACGCTCATTCTTTGCGCCAAACTGAAGGCCCACGAGGAAGGTGAACGCTATTGGACCAATGCCCCGCAGGCCGCCCAACAAATGGTCGTGCCGATGCTCAAAGGTTACTACGACGGGCGGGCCGACCTGCAGCGCGATGAAGCGCTGCGCTCGATCGGGATTGCCTCCCAGACGATTATGCTCGGGGCCAAGGCCATGGGCTATGACAGCTGCCCCATGGTCGGATTCGATTTCAACAAGGTGGCCGAAATCATCAAGCTGCCGGAAGACTACATGATCGGCATGATGATCACCGTCGGCAAGGCACTCAAGCCGGCCAATCCACGCGGCGGCCAGCTGCCCTACGAGGAAGTGGTGCTGAAGGATACGTTTTAAAGCGAGCCCTGGTAGGGTTCGACAAAGGATCTCCAGCCCTGCCTTTTTCAGGTTCATCGTGAATAGCACGGACTTAATGAGGGGAATTGAATATTTGGGCCGATAGAGGCTTGGGGCGGTAGTGGCTGCTTTAGCTGCCATATTACGTCCTGCAGGTGCGTCGACTTGCTGGCGACTGAAGTCGTCACTACGGGTCATTGCCTTAAGTCCGTGCCATTCACGTTCATCGTCGATTTCCGGGTAAGGGCTTGTTGAAGTGGACGGATTCCATCGGGTCAGACTTGCGTAAAGGTTATCCGTGGGCTCGATCCAGCCGAGTGATTCAGTGAGTAGGCTTGGTTGCCTGAACCCCTCCGTCCCGGACAAGCCGGGACACCTCCCCTTGAAAGAGGAGGAGCTTTTACGTTCCCGCTCCGTATGAGTGAACGCGGGTAACCCCGGCCGACATGTGGAGTCAGCCCGTGAAGCCAACCACCAACATATAGCTCCTCCCCTGCATCAGGGGAGGGGGACCGCGCAGCGGTGGAGGGGTTCAACGCACACTGCCCTGTCGTTGACGATGTATACAAAAAAGCCCCGGCCATCTCGACCGGGGCTTTCATTTAAATAAGAACGGTAAACGGCTATTCGACCGTATACTCGCCGGGTTCGGTAAAGCAGTGGACCTCGGCACCGCGGTCTTCGATGCGGTAGCCGCGGATGCGCAAGTATTCCGGAGTGGCTTCGTCGGCGAGTTCCACGTCCGTCAGTTCGACGATTTGGAAGCCGTCGTTTGCCACCTTGCGATTGCAAACAGTCACCTTGGCACCCTCACAGGCTTTGATCACGAGTGCAGCACCCTCGGCCACATCGACATCCTGCAATGTGATGTCTTTGCCTTCGAGCACCAGCGTGGCGTCGCCGGCGATACGGCCGCCCTGGATCTTCGAGCGGACTTCCTCTAAGGTCAAAGCGAAGGAAGGACGAAGGAGCACACGCGGGCCGGTAATCACGGGGATGCCAAGGATCGCCTTTTCATCAGATACATTGACCTCCACACCGGCGGCCTGCAGGCGCATGCGACCGCCCAGATAGAAGTCAGCCTCGGCGGTGGCACCGGATTCCGGTGGGCTGCCGGCAGCGGCCTTGGCAGCGGCGTCCTTGATGTTGTTCTTGTTCGCGGAAAAGCTCCACTTCCGGTCGAAGATAGTAACACCCACCTTTTCGTCGGGCCCGAAAAGCTTCGGCAGGTCCTGCATCATGGTCTCGAGGCGGGTCGGCTTCTTGAAGGTCGTCTTGCTTTCGTCGGCATACTTCGGGTTGACGAATTCGGCGATGATTCCCTTCGAACGATTCAGGATCTCGACATAGGAAGCCACCTTGATCACGAGAATATTAATGTTGCCGGGAAACATGGAGAAGCCCTGTTCGTTCGGCACATCCCCTTCCGGACTGACGGTGGCACGGAGCAACGGATCCAACTGGTTATATTCGACGTTCAGCGTGAGTTCCTTATCGCCCTTGACCAGCTTGGCGAGTCCTCCGACTGCTTCACCGGGGACGCGGTTGACGGCCATCGAGTTGAAATCGAAGTCCTTGTCGACGGAAGCACCGATCGCTGCAGGCAGCGCGTTAAAGGCTTGCCCGTTGGTGTCCTGAATAAAGGCGAAATGCTCGATGCCCTGCTCCGCCATCTTGGCGGCCACACCGCTAGTGTAGAGCAGCATGTGTATGTCCCCGTGGCCATGCGGCTTGAGGATGAGCTCGTATTTCTCCTTCAGGGCGAGGCGGCCATCGTTATCGGAAATCGCGGGCACCAGCTCCTGCTTGAGGATGTAGACCTGCTCCTTCTTAAGGCCGTAGTAGTTGTTCGACTCGAGCGAGGTCCGGGTCTTGGCTTCCGTGTCTTCGGAAACCATAATGATAAGCGGCACCGGACGCGGATCGGCCATGCGGGCTTCCATCGCCAGAAGGTTGGCGGCGTAGTGCGCGATGTAGGCCGTGGTCTCGGTCACCTCGACCGGAATATCGATCTTAATGCCGGAGTAGCCCAGCCGCTCACCAAGACCACCGGCGACCATGACAAAGGCGGTCTTGTCGAAATGCGCCGCACCGATCGACTCGTAGCGGTCGTATTCGGCATCGAACTGCGTGAGGTCGACTTTGTCCGGTTGCTCGGGGACGAAGCCCTCGAAGGGATTATCGCCTTGCTTGGCCTCGGCCAAGAGCTTGCGCGCGTTCTCGATGTAAGCGCTGAGGCCTCCGGGATAGGAAGCATTGGCATGCTCAAGCGATTCGACAAAGGCACACTTGGCCGAGTCGTTCACACCGGGCTCATCCCAGTCGGCAAAGAGGTGTTCCTGGCCGTTGGCACGAAGTTCATCCATGAGCGCCTGCTGGCCCTCGTTCGGGATCCATTGTTCGGTATCCATAAGATCGATCGAATTGATTGTGTCAGTCAATTAGCCTTCCGCGCGCTGACGGGCGTCGGCTTCGATGGCTTCGAGCATGTCCTTCATCACACCGGCCGCTTCGGCCTTGACCTTGAGCAGGTCGTCCGGATCGAGGACATCGCTACGGCCGAAGACGTAGAACTTGATCTTGGGCTCAGTACCGGAGCCACGAACCGCGAAGCTGTAGCCGTTGCTCAGTTCGAGGAAGTAGAAATCCTGCGGCGGGATCTTCTTGCCGTCGGCGTCGATGATCTCGTCCTTGCCGAAATCCGTGAACCCGGTGACTTCGACCTCACCGAAGGCCTTGGGCGGATCATTCCGGTAGGAGGTCAGGATGTTCTTGATCTTCTGGCTGCCGGCGGCGCCTTCGTAGTAGATATTGATGTTCTTCTCCTCGTAGTAACCGTGCTGCAGGTACAGCGAATCCAGCATCTCGGTGAAGGTCATCTCCTGCGCCTTCAAGTAGGCGGCCAACTCGCAGAACATCACCACCGCCGCATTGGCATCCTTGTCGCGCACCTTGTCGGTCGCGAGATATCCGTAGCTCTCTTCACCGCCAAAGACGAAGAAGGTCGAATAATCGAGCAGCAGGTCGGCGCGGGTCCAGACGTCACAGGCGTCGTAGTCGACCGCGATCCCTTCTTCCTCCATGAGCTTGGCCTTCATTTCGGCCTCATAGTCGGCCAATTTCTCACCGATCCATTTGAAACCGGTCAGCGTGTTGATCGTCTTCAAGCCATGCCATTCGGCCACGGCTTCCTGCATCGGGCTGGTCACGAAAGTCTTGATCAGGCACGCGCTCTCGCTGCCTTCTTCCGGGAGGATTTCGGCATCCTTCAAAGTCGCGATCCGGTATTCCGCCAAGAGCGTACCGATCTGGTTACCAGTCAACAAGATCATCTCCCCTTCGGGGTTGCGCACGGCCACACCCATGCGGTCGGCATCCGGATCCGTCGCGATCACCACGTCGGCTTCGGTCTCGTTGGCCTTGGCAATCGCCATCGACAGCGCTTCGGCATTTTCCGGGTTGGGCGACTTCACTGTCGGAAAGCGCGGGTCCTGCACCATCTGTTCCGGCACTTCGATCACATCGATTCCCAGATTCTTCAGGGCCGGGATCGAACTGATGGCTCCGGTCCCGTGGATCGGGGTGAAGACCACCTTGGCCTTCTGTTTTTCCATCACTTCCTTATCCAGCACCATCTCCTCGAGCAGTTCGAAGTAAGGCGCGTCGGCTTCCTCGCCCAGAACGATGACCTTGCTCAGGTCCTTCTCCAGGAACGGCGGCACTTCCTCCAGCGTCACTTCACCAACATTCGCAACGATGGTTTCGGCATGCGGGGAGACCACTTGCGCCCCGTCCTCAAAATACACCTTGAAGCCGTTGTCATGCGGCGGGTTGTGGCTCGCGGTGATCACCGCACCACAGGTGGCCTTGTATTGACGAACGGTAAAGCTGAGTTGCGGAGTCGAGCGGGGACCTTCGAAGATGATCGCCTGACCGCCGAGCTGCGTCCAGGTCGACGCCGCCAGCTCGCAGAAGTGGCGGGAAAAATGACGCACATCGTGGGCGATCACAAAACGCGGCAGGTCGTAGCGGCCACTCGCCTTCAGGTAAGCATCCACATAGCGGAAGAGCCCGATAGTCGCGCGCACGATGTTGAAGTCATTCAACACATTGGTTCCAACCGCCGGATGCGCAGGCGTGCCCTGCTCCGAAGGTGTCCCGATCTCGGTCGAGGCGGAGACGCGCCCGATGGTGCGGCCACGCATGCCGCCGGTGCCGAAGGCCAGGTTCTGGTAGAAGCGGTCGTTCAATTCGTCCCACTCCCCCTTTTCCACCAGTTCGGTGATGCTGGCACCCACCCAATCCGGTAGAAAATCAGCGCCCGCCCAGATCTTCAGGTTGGCGACTGTGCTATCAAGAAGGGAACCCTCTGCTCCCGCGGCTTCAATTTGTTCGATAAGGCTCATGGCAATTCGAGTGGATGGCTACTAAGTAAGAAAAAATGATTCGATAGAACGTGAGTCGGTCGAATGCAAACATCGATCCAATACGGAGGTAAAATCGAGGTTAAAAGGCGGCACACGCCTGATACCGGCTCCATTCTTATTCATCGTTGAAACGGAAGAGCAGCTCGTCCGGACGCGCATAACCAAGCCGTTCGCGCACCACCCGCTCGAGAAATTCGGGATCTTCCAGCATTTGCGCAAGATAGGCTTCCTTTTGCTCGAATTCTTTTCGAGCTTGTGTGAGTTTCGTCTCGATCCTAGTTTCCCGCGCCTTGAAGTGCTTGTACTCACGGTATGTCTGCACGATGAGCCCTCCGAAAAAGAATATCAGAACCATCAACACAGCGAAGAGCATCGCCAGAATGACGCGTTCCTTTTTTTGTGAGCTGGATTTTGACATGCGAACAGTGAAACAAGGCCATTTCACCGCTTTTGAAAAGGGCAATCTGCCTCGGACCTAGAAGATTCCCGCAGCTATGTATCAGGACTATTTTGGATTTTCGGAAATGCCCTTCCACGTGACGCCCAACCCGCGTTTCCTATATCTCAGCCCGACCCACGAGGAAGCGCTCCAACATCTGCGCTACGGGATCGAGGACAAGAAGGGCTTTATCGTCCTCACCGGCGAGGTGGGCTGCGGCAAGACCACCCTCTGCCGCAAGCTCATGGAGGAGCTGGATGCCGATAAAAATGTGGACACCGCGCTCCTGCTGAATCCCCGGGTCTCGGAAACCCAGCTGTTGCGGGGCATCATGAAGGAACTGGGAGAGGAAACCAAATCCCGGTCCAAGAATGACCTCCTCGACACGATGAATGACATCCTGCTCGACCGGATCGATAAAGGCCGGGAAATCGTCGTCATCATCGACGAGTCCCAGAACCTGTCCTTCGAGGTCATGGAAATGCTCCGCATGCTCTCGAACCTGGAGACTTACGACCAGAAGCTCCTCCAGATCATCCTCATGGGCCAACCCGAACTGACAGCCAAACTCAAGGAGGATCGCCTTCGGCAGTTCCGCCAACGCGTGCTGGTGCACTACGATCTCCAGCCCCTAAATGTCCATGAGGTCCAGCTCTACATCCTGCACCGGCTCTCCCTCGCCGGCAGCAACGGCCAACCCCGGTTCACCGCGCGCGCGCTCAAAAAGATCGCCCGGGCCAGCCTCGGGATTCCCCGCATGATTAATAATATTTGCGACAAGTCCCTGCTCTCCACCTTCATCCGCAACGGCAATGACGTGAACTGGTGGGACGTGCGCCGCGCCCTCAAGGACATCAACCGGCTCCACCGCTGAGCCGACAAGCTTCAACTTTCCCTCGAACCCGCCAGCCGAGCGCCCTCCACCGACATGTCATTAATCAACCAAGCACTCAAGAAAGCCCAACGTGACCGCAACCCGGGACAGTCTGCCGCCGACAATGCAGAGAACGGAGGAGGCAGCCCTCCACCGAGAACCCCGGGCATGCACATGCCCCCCCCTCCGGGAGGGATGAATAAGGGCATCCTTTTCGGCGCCATCGCGGTCTTCGCCCTACTAGTCGGTCTCGTTGCCGGACTCACCGTGCTGCTATTGAAGGACCAGGAACCAGCGACCAGCAGCCCGGACAACGAAGCCCCTCTGGTGACCGAACAAAAAGCCGCACCGGCACCCGTCCAAGCCAGCGGGAGCGCTCCGGAAGCCTACGCTCCTCGTCCCCTCCCGCCTGTGACCGAAAGCACGCCGGAACCCGCAAGCGGGGGAAGCAGCACGATCGTCGACCAATTGCGCCAGGCTCGTGAAGATGCGGAGAGCAAAGCGGCTGCCGAAGCGGCAGCTGCGCGAAAGGCCGAAGAAGAAGCACGCCGACTGGCCGCGGCGAAAGAAGATGCCAATCCATCCGTCATCGACTGGCTCAGCCAGGCAAAGGTCACCGGAGTCCGGATTTCCGAAAGCGGCAGCAAGGTCATCCTCAACGGCAAAGCCTATTCTGTCGGGGAAACCGTCAACTACAGGCTCGGCCTGAAGATCATGGTCGTGCAGGAAACACGCCTCCTCTTCATCGACGGCAACGGGGTGAAATATATGAAAGCCCTTTAAGTTCCGGTCACATTGTCCGCCCCACTCGCCCTCTTGATGCACACTTTCCGCCATCGCCTCAAATCAGCCCTGTTACTACTGGGCTGCATCCAGTTTCTAAGCGCGGGAAAACCCAACGTGCTGTTTATCGCGGTGGACGACCTCAAACCGGACATCTCGGCTTATGGCGCGATCATTCCCACCCCGGGGATCGACCGCCTCGCCGAAGGCGGCACCACCTTTCTCAACGCCCATTGCCAGCAAGCCGTCTGCGCCCCGTCCCGGGCCAGCATCCTGACCGGGCGACGACCGGATGTCACCCGGGTCTGGGACCTGAAAACGCAGATACGCGACATCACCCCGGACATCCTCACACTCCCCCAGTATTTCAAGCAGCAAGGCTATCACACGCTTGGTGTCGGCAAGATTTTCGACCAGCGAAGCGTTGACGACGGGGCCGACTCGGTTTCCTGGAGCCAGCCCTTCACCGAGAACTGGATGCTTGATTACAACGAAAGCACCGGCAAGCCGACAGCGCATTACCACAATGTCCGTTCCCGCGCGATCGGCGCCGAAGCGGACGCGGCAGGCGTGGAAGGCTGGGGCGCACGTAATGAATTCCTGCATGAAAGGCGCGGCTGGCCGGTTGCCGAATGCATTGATGTGCCGGACGACGCCTACAGCGATGGAGCCATCCGCAAATACGCAGTACAGGAGCTCTCCAAGCTGGCCGGCAAGGAACAGCCCTTCTTTTTGGCAGTCGGCTTCCAGAAACCGCACCTTCCTTTCGTCGCACCCAAAAAATATTGGGAACTGATCCGCCCCGTCCACACCAAGCGGGCCAGCTTCAAGGAACATGCCAAGGGAAGTCCCGACTACGCATGGACCGATTTCCCAGAGCTACGTTCCTATAACGGCATTCCTGACAGCGGACCACTCAAACCACTGCTGCAACAGACCCTCATTCATGGCTACTATGCCTGCGTCGCCTACATCGACGCACAAATCGGCGCACTGCTGGACGAACTGGAAGCGCAAGGCCTGGCCGGAAATACCATCGTTGTGCTATGGGGGGACAACGGCTGGCACTTGGGTGACCACGGGCAGTGGACCAAGCATACGAACTACGAACAGGCCACCCGTGTGCCTTTCATCGTCAAGATGCCCGGTCAAAGTACCCGCTCCACGACGATGCCGGCGGAACTGACCGACCTGTTTCCCACGCTCTGCGAACTGGCGGCACTCCCACTGCCGGAGGATCTCGACGGCGTGAGCCTGGCCCCCACGGTGCTCGACGGACAGGAGGACCTGCGCGACTTTGCCGTCAGCCAGTATCCCAGAGGCGAACGTATGGGCTACGCACTTCGCAACGAGCGCTATCGTTTCGTCGCTTGGTACCAGACCGGTCCGGACCGTGCCGCCAACGGAGACGAAGCGATCGACGCGATTGAGCTCTACGACTATCAAGAAGACCCGCTGGAAACAGAAAACCTGGCTGAACTTGCCGGCTATGCGGAAACGGTAAGCCAGCTACGGCAACAGCTGTCCGATTTCCTCGCAACAGAGTCTGCGAAACGGCAATAAGCCTCCAAACCGGAGCAGGAGCGAGGACTTAACTCGGGTAGTTGCGCAACTAATAGCGTATCTTCCCCGTACCGTGAATGGATTCTGGGGTTGCCCGCAAGCGAGCATGTACTAGTCAGCCAGACTCGCACGACAGACTGGAACCTGTTTTAAACACAGAGAAAATTGAAGCTATGAAAATGACCATGCGTTGGTTCGGCGGGGATGACCCGGTAAAACTGGAACGAATTCGCCAGGTATTCGGTGTCTCCGGTATTGTGAGTGCGCTCCATGATATGCCGGTGGGATCCGTCTGGCCCCTCGAAGCCCTGATGGAACTGAAGGACCAGATCAATGCCGAAGGCCTCCAGTTTGAAGTTGTGGAAAGTATTCCGGTACACGAAGACATCAAACTGGGCCTCGATACCCGCGACCAGTACATCGCAAATTACTGCGAGAGTATTGAAAACCTGGGCCGGGCCGGCATCCGCACACTGTGCTACAATTTCATGCCGGTGTTCGACTGGACCCGCACCAACTTGAGCCACCCCTATGCGGACGGCTCACATGCGCTCAGCTTCAATTACGAAGAGCTGCAGAAGCTATCCAATTCCAGTGACCTTGTGGATGCCCTGCCCGGCTGGGCCGAGGTCTACACACCCGCACGCTTCAAATATCTGATGGAATCCTTCCAGGGCATCGGGCAGGACGCCATGTGGGAAAATCTCGAATATTTCCTCAAGAAAGTCATTCCGGTCGCCGAAGCTTCCGGCGTGAAGATGTGCATCCACCCGGATGATCCGCCCTGGTCCATCCTCGGGCTGCCGCGCATCATTGTCGACGAGGATGCCCTCATCCGCCTGGTCAACATCATCGACAGCCCCAGCAATGGCGTCACACTCTGCACCGGTTCGCTCGGCGCATCGCTCTGCAACGACCTCCCGCAAATGGTGCGCAAGCTCCACAAGCGGATTCATTTCGTGCACATGCGCAATGTCGCAGTGGTCGGACCAAAGAGCTTCCACGAAGCGCCCCACCTCTCCGCCATGGGTAGTGTGGACATGTTTGCGGTCATGCGGGCCTTGGTAAAATGCGGCTACTCCGGCCCGATCCGGCCCGACCATGGACGTATGATCTGGGGTGAAATCGGCCGTCCCGGCTATGGTCTCTTCGACCGTGCGCTCGGCGCCGCCTACTTGCAGGGCCTCTACGAAGCGGCCCACAAGACCGTCAGCTACAGCTAGCAAATCACCGCACCCGCGGCGCAGCCAGCATTCAAAGTTCTTAACTTGGATGAGGCCGCACCGCGGGTGAATGGCACGACCTGAAGGGAGGGAGGCTGTCCCAGCCGCCGCGATTCGGCAGACCGAGCCCAGATTAACACGACTTGTTTCCGCGGCGCGGCAATTTTGTGAAGGCTTCGCATCACGAAGTACGTAGCACGGCGACTCAAAGACCACTCTCCTCTCAAATCACGCTTAAGGTAGTGCCATTCGCACCGCGGGGAGCGTCCACTCACTGCCGCTTGCGGAAAGCCTTAGCGCATGGCCCAGAGCAGCCCGGCTACGGTCATCTGGAGCACATACGGATGTGCATCAAATTCCGCGAGCGTATGGCCGAGCGCCGAATAAAAGACACGGCCCTGCCCCCAGTTCCGGGTCCAAACCACTGGCATCGTCACCGGCCCCCCGGCGGTCCGGTACTCCGTGGTCGCAAGGACGTCAACCGCCGGGTCGACCATCATATAATATTGCTCGGAATCATAGGTGAAGCGTTCCGGCAAGGCTGCGACTGCGGGATGGGCGGGTTGGCAGACATCGACCTCAAACAAACCGACATGCGGATGAGCCAGGAAGTGCCCCCCCACCATCCACTCGTATTCCAGATTCCCACGAAATGCATCGCCCATCCCCCCATGCATGCCTCCCAAGCCGGTACCTGCGTGAACCGCCTCAACCAGCGATTTGGTAGCCGTCGAGGACAGTTCGCCCATCGACCAGTTGGGCACGATCAAGTCATACTTATCCAAACCTTCCCGATCCTCCAGCACTTCCAAAGAGGCGGACAGCGTGGCTTCCACCCCATTTCCGGCCAGTTCCAGCGCCAGGCGTTCGGCAAACTCCTGCGGAGCATGCCCCGGCCAGCCTCCATAGACAATAAGGGCTTCTTTCATGGGAATCGGGCTTGGGTTAAAGCGCTGCGACAATTATCGCGACAATGCAGAGAATGGCAATCGCAAGTACCGCCCAGGCGGCCGGCGAAGTCCGGCATTTCACCCCCGGCGTTGCGGCGATAATCTCCTTGTACTCAGCCGAAAGCACCATGCTCCCCTTCGAAGAAAACAGCAGATACAGGATGTAGCCATTTATGATCGTGAAAATCGGAAAGCCCAAAAGCCCGATACCGGAAAGGATCGCCCCCGGCACTTTCACCCACGCACGCAGCTTGCGGTAGCCACGGCCGACAATGATGCTGAGAATCGCCAAGATCGAGTAGATCGTAATCATGGTGCCGAAGATGGCGCGTCCTTCAGGGAAATCCCGGAGCGTGATGCTCATGGAGAACACACTGAACAACATGAAGAACGCCCCCAGATAAAGCAGCAAGCCCAAGGATCTCAGCGATGACTCATGGCTGATGTGTGCTTCCCGGATGGCCACCCACTCCGAGCTTTCCAAGGCTGGCACCCCTTCCTGGATACGCTGTTGAAAAGCGTCCCGGCAATGGGGACAGACATGAATGGAACCTGCGGGGATCAAGTAGTCGGGGTCCACTTCGGCACCGCAGTTCGGGCAAACCGTCAGGCTTGGATCAAGTTGGGGAGAGTCAGACATGAAAAATCAGGGTTGAATGCGGGCCGGCCTCTCTGCCATGAGAACGGGCAAGGTCAAAGCTTAGCTCCCTCCTGTTAGCTGACAAGCAGATTAGATGCGTCAACCGGACCGCGGATTCGACAATTCCCCGACCTCCATCTATACTACCGGTAGACATGCGTTGCCCGCATCACATGAACGAAAGGACCCCCATGAAAACCATACGCCACGGACTCTCCATCGGCATCCACCGAGTCGGAGATCAATTCTTTCTCACCCTAAAAGCCACAGGCAAGCTCACCCACCGGGACTACGAAGTCATCACCCCAGTCATCGACTCCGCGCTGCAGGGCGTCAGCGCGCCCAGGATCAACGCGCTGATCGACGGCACCGAGCTGGAAGGCTGGGAACTGCGAGCCGCTTGGGACGACTTCCGGCTGGGCCTCAAACACGGCAAGCAGTTCGAGAAAATCGCCATCTTTGGAAACAAGAACTGGCAGCAGCTAGCGGCTAAAGTCGGCTCTTGGTTCATCTCCGGAGAAGTCAAATACTTCGAAGACGAGTTAAGCGCCCTCGACTGGCTCCACGCCTGAACGGTGCAACACAAGGCTGCGTGCTTCCGCGGCCGAAAGCTTCACAAATAGGCGGCCAGTCCGGAGCTTTAGTATTTACCTAGTCGGCTGATTGACAAGGCTGTGGGACTTGCAATCACCCGCACAGTCCAGCTCAAGACGCACCACCGTTCTCTTTCTTGGAATTGTGGCGGCCATTGCCGTGCTGGTGTTTTTCAGCATCGGGATTGGCAGTGTGCCCCTGCCCTTGTCCCAAGTGCTGGACTGCCTGTTGAACCGCCCGGAAGCGGATCCCGTCATTCGCCAGATCATCGTGCAGTTTCGCCTGCCGAACATTCTCACCGCGGTTCTGGCCGGTGGCGCACTGGCGACTGCCGGCCTGATGATGCAAACCGTCTTCCGGAACCCGCTGGCGGACCCCTTTGTGCTCGGAGTCAATTCGGGAGCCAGTCTGGGCGTGGCCATCGTGCTGCTCGCCCTGGCCCCCTCCGGAATCAGCCTGACCGACGGTCTCGGCACATCGGGACAAATGCTGATCGTGCTGGCATCCAGCGGCGGCGCAGCCGCGACCCTCTTTGTCGTCCTCTTCCTTTCTCGCCGGGTCGACATCATGTCGGTCTTGATCATCGGCCTGATGATCAGCTATACGGTCGGGGCTCTGGTCAGCATTCTGATGTTCTTCAGCATGGCCGAGCGCTTGCAGGCCTTCCTAAACTGGTCCTTCGGTGACTACGGCAACGTCAGTTGGTCGCAGATGCAGATATTTGCGCCCGTCATCCTCGCAGGCCTCGGGCTCTGCGCGATTCTGGTCAAACCACTGGACGCCCTCCTACTCGGAGAGCACTATGCCGCCAGCGTCGGCACGCGCACCAAGGAAGCCCGTTTTGCCATACTACTCGGCGCCTCGATTCTGGCTGGATCCGTCACCGGATTCTGCGGGCCGATCGGCTTTCTCGGGATTGCGGCACCGCACCTCAGCCGCTACCTCTTCCGCACCAGCAGCCACCGCGTGCTCATTCCCGCCTCGATCCTGATCGGGGCCCTCCTCTCCCTCGCTTCCGACTTTATCGCCAACGGCCCCGGACTGGACACGGTCTTGCCTCTCAATGCCATCACCGCACTGGTCGGGGCGCCGGTCATCATCGCGGCACTGATGCGACAACGTAACCTGAAACGACTTTTCGGCTAGATGCAGGAATCCACGGCACAACTCGTAGCGGAGGCACTGCAGATCGGCTACCACCACAAGGGAGAGGACCGCTGTGTCGCGAGGAATCTGCAGCTCTCGCTTCATGCCGGGGAATTTGTCTGCCTGCTGGGCCCGAACGGTGCCGGTAAGTCCACGCTCATCCGTACTCTCTCCGGCATGCAGGGTCCGCTCTCCGGCGACATCCGCTTGCAAGGGCAAAGCTACCGCAAAATCAGCCCGCGCGAGCGCGCGCGCCTGGTCAGCGTGGTGCTCACCGAAACGATTCCGGCCGGCCTCATGGATGCCTATTCGTTGGTCTCCCTTGGCCGGCACCCTTACTCCGGCTGGCTCGGCGGCCTCAATGCCGGCGACCGGGACAGTATCGACCGCGCCTTTGCCGCCGTCGGGGCTCAAGCTCTGGCGGGGCGCCAAGTCGCCGAACTCAGTGACGGCGAACGCCAGAAAATCTCGATCGCACGGGCACTCGCCCAAGAGGCCAAGGTCATGCTGTTGGATGAGCCCACCGCCTTTCTCGATCTACCACGCCGGGTCGAGCTGATGACCTTGCTTCGCGATCTGGCACACGCCCGTAAAATGGCACTCTTGCTTTCCACCCACGACCTTGAACTGGCCTTGCGCTTTGCCGACAAACTCTGGGTCCTCACTCCCGAAGGCGAATTGATTCAGGGCTATCCGGAAAGTATCGCCTTGAGTAAGGATTTTGCCCGTGTCTTTGCCAGTGAGCGTCTTGATTGGGACGCCGCCAGCGGCAGCTTTCGCGCACATCCGGTCCCCTGCCTGTTCGCGTCAGTCAACGGCGAGGGAATCGAAGCCAACTGGACCCGCCGGGCATTGGAACGACTGGGCTTCGGAATGACCGGGAAAGATACAAATGCCGCATTTTCAGTCCGGATCGAATGCGGAACAAACCAAGTGTGGAAGGTACGGCGAAACGGATCCGAACAAAGCTTTGAGCGTATCGACCGCTTCATCGACTGGGTCCGCAGCGAAAACTGGACCTAAGTCCGCTTCGAATAAAACCAAGCCGGTCTCAGGTACTATCCTTTCCGGACCTTGCCTTCGCAATCGGGGCAGGTCCCCGAATAAATCACTTCGCCACCGCTGATATGAAATCCTTTGGGTGCCCGGATTTGGGGAAGACGCATGCTGATCGGCAAGTCGTAGACCCGCTCGCAGACACGACAGATAAAGTGCGGGTGCTCCGACTCGGCCGGTAATTCATAACGGCGTGGCTGACCGGGAAAATGCACCCCGATCAGACGAAAATTATCGCCCAACTCACGAATGGTCCGGTCGACTGTGGCCGATCCCAGTCGGGGTAGCTTCAAGCGTCCCTCCGCGAGGATCTCTTCACGCGTCAAAGGCCGCCCCGCTTCGCGCAGGACGGCCAGAATGACATCACGTTGCTTGGTTTGAATCATTAAAACTGGAAGCGCGCGCCGACATAACCGGCCCGACCCAGCGCAGGATAACCGGCAGTGAGCTCATACTCCTTATCAAACAAATTTTCAGCGCGGGCAAAAAATGACACGGTTTCGTTGAGCTGCCAATTCGCAACCCAGTTCACCACGACAAAATCACTCAACTCTGCACCACCATAGCCGACTCGATCAAAGAAGCCGGTCGCATTGACGCCGGTTGATAAGGACTCGCTCAGCTGCAAGCGAGCGCCAAACTGAGCAGTATGACGGGGACGCTTCACCAGTCGTGTATCCTCACTTTGATCACGTGCATCAAGATAGGTGTAGGAAGCAGTCACGCTGAACTTCGGATTAAATTCATATTTCATGCCGAGTTCGACTCCTTGGGTGCGTGCCCGAGCCACGTTGTAAGTATCACCAGTCCATGCCCCCGGATAATCTTCAACCCACTCGATTAGATCTGTAATTTCGTTTCTGAATACGCTGGCGGTTAGCTCCAGCTTCTGTTCAAGCAAGAATTGACGTACCCCAACTTCATAGGAAGTACTCTCTTCAGGATTGATCTGGGTACCCGGATTGCTGTCGAATATGATATCCGTCATAGTCGGAGGAGCATAGGAAGTGGCGAGCTTGGCAAAGAGTGAGGTATCGCTCGGCTCAAACTTGTAGATCAACTCAAGACTCCCCGTAAACTTATTTTCGTAGTCCGAGAAGTCGTCAGTACGGACCCCTCCACGTAACTCCAACGCATCGGTAAGCTGCCAGAGACCTTGGGCATAGACCCCAATTTGATCAAATGATGGCTTAATTGAAGAGTCGTAGCTGCTATAGCCTTTGTCTCGGCGATATACCATACCTGTGGAGAGGAGTATGGTATCACTGATAGAATAGTCGACCTGCAGGCTGACTTCGTCGGAGTCGAACCAATAGTCATATTGAGTCAGATAAAGGTCTCCAAAATAAGCACTTAAACCATCTTCCTCATACTCACTACGGGCGTAGAATAAATGAATCGAGAGTTCATCGGTGGCATACCTTATCCCCGGAGAAAGCAACCAGCTCTCAACATCGCTAAATGCCAGTCGAGAAGGGTCACTCAAACTATTCGGAAGCTCTTTTTCAGAATCAGTACCAAGAGCCATCAATTCTAAAGTCCAGAGGTCCGAGAGCTTATAGTCGAAGCGAGCCGAACCTGAATTGCGCTCGTAGGCGTCATTTGCGCGCTCATTTTCGGTACTTAGCTTGGTGCCCGCGAAACTGATGGCCCAGTCCTCGCCAGATGCGACCCCCGAAAGAGTTCCGGAATAATAATTATTCGAGCCCATTTCTGCACTCAACTCCATTCGGTTCTCTAGCACATCAAAGCCTGAACGGACCTGTAGATCAACGACACCACCAATACCATTCGAGCCATAGTTGACTGACGAGGCCCCCTTCTGCAGTTGCACACTCGCCAAATTGTTCGTCGAGATGTGCTCCAGTCCATATTGGTTACTCAGTCCCGCATTCAAACGCCGACCATTCATAAAGAAGGAAGTATGGTCGCTATTGGTTCCACGAACGAACAGCGAGCCAAGAGAGCCAGTTCCACCGTTTGACGTGACGGTCACGCCTGCCTCCCGCGACAAGGCATCCACGAGACTGCGATCCTGCCAAAACGACATATCCGTGTCCGAAATGTAACTGACCGAGGGTGAGACCCGGTCCATGCCCAGGGGCGTGCGGGTCGAAACCACCACGTAGGGAACGAGCTCATTGGTGCTCGGCTCACCGATTTCTTCAGCCGCCAAAGGCAGCACGCCCGCCGTCAGCAGCACGCCTGCGGTCAAACTAGAGGTTAAGCGCGAATATTTTATATCCATGCAGCGAGGCTAAAGCCGCACTCAGATTAAAATTCAAGCCCAGTTGATCATTGCGAACTATTCTCAAGAGTTGAATCGTGCCTCCAAAGCCGTTATGACCTAGGCTGCGAGTAAGTTAAGTCACAGAATGACAAGGGCTTAAGCATTTCCACGCCCCACAACTGAGAACAGTTCTCAATAATCAAACAAAGCGAAGCCTAATGCGACACCGCAGGAATGATGATAATGACGCATACCGGGGCGCGATCGACGCGCCTCGGCTTAAGAATAGGTCTCTTCGGCCACGAGGACGTTATCCGCGCGCACCACCTTCGAATTGCGCTCCGCCAAAACGAGCACCTTCGGTTTCCATTCCTTGGCTTCCTCCGGAGTCAACTCGGCAAAGGACATGATAACCAACAAGTCACCCATTTCCCCCTTATGTGCCGCAGCACCGTTGAGCGAGATGGTGTGGGAACCGCGGGGAGCCTCGATCGCGTAGGTTTCAAAACGCTCGCCGTTGGCGATATTGGAAACCAAAATCTTCTCATATCGCATGAGACCGATTTGCTCCATCAAACCGGCATCGATTGCCAGGCTGCCTTCATAATGAAGGGCCCGGTCTGTCACTTCAGCCCGTAAGAGCTTGGATTTAAGCAGTGTTACTTGCACGATGTTAACCTATTCGAGAAAACCCAGAATTGTCAAAAAGCGGCGAAGGTTGGCGACTTCGGCCTGTTTTGACAAACGCAAAGTTTATACCATTCCGGGAGAAATTTATCCGGAAAAGAGGAAAAATCAGGACTCTTCCAAGCGCAAGCCGACCTCGAAGGCAAAAGTGCTCCCCCGGCCCACTTCACTGTCGACCATGATTTCGGCCCCCAATTGATCGGCGATCACCTTGCAGAGTGACAAGCCCAAGCCCAATCCGCCATGGCTGCGCTTGAGGGAGGAATCCGCCTGGGTAAAGGCATCAAAAATGCGGCCGTCCGCGAGATAATTCGGATTGATTCCCGGGCCGGTATCCTCCACCGAAAAACGGAACAGCAAATCGGTCGGATTGAGGAACTGGTGGGTCAGTCGCACCGTCACCTGGCCGGCAGCGGTAAATTTCAAGGCATTGCCCAGCAGTTTCCTCAAAATGATGCGTATCTCGTTCTCGGCCCCCGAGACAAAAGCCGGCAGGTCTTGCGGGATCACGGACTTCAGTTCGATGGAGGGCGGAACTTCGGCATCCGCGAGGAGGCGTAGGATAAGAGTCGCCGGATTGAAGGAACTCTCGACCGGCTTCGCGTCACTCATGCTCAGCTTGGCGAATGTCAGGATATCCTGGACATGTTCAAAATACTTCATGCTGCAGTCGCGAATGGTCGCCACACATTCCTGCTGCTCCTCGTCCAGCGGGCTGTCCTGCAGGAGGTCGATAAAGCCGATGATCCCGTTCATCGGCGTGTTCAGCTCGTGGCTGACGATTTCGAGAAAGTTGGTCTTGGCGGCATTCACGTCCTTCCGGACGACTTCGTCCTGAGAGGTCTGGAACAGGTAGTTGTCGTAGCAACGGTTGACCACCGTCTGGATATGGTCGAGGTCGAAGGGTTTCTTCAGGTATTCCGAAGCCCCCAAACTGATGGCCTGACGCGCCGTCTCCAGGGTTTCAAAAGCCGTCAGCACGATCACCTCGGTATATTTGTCGAGTTTCTTGACCTCGCGCAGCACATCAATGCCGCTCAATCCACGCATCCGGATATCGGTGATAACGAGATGGAAAGGCTCCTCGGAAGATAGGCGGACCGCTTCTTCCCCGGACGAAGCGACCGATACCTCGAAATCATCACTAAAGATCATGCTGAGGGACTGTCTCGGCCCGTCCTCGTCATCGACGACCAGCATGCGCTTCGGTTTTGTAGTCATTTCAGGCAATCTAGGATGTCAGTGGTTCAGGATAGAGCCCGTACGGCAGGATATATGGCCGACGGGGGGGGAATAGCTCAAGATAAATTAACGACAGGATGAAGGAGTCGCGCCAGACGCTCCGCTTCAAACGGCTTCTGCAGAATGCCAGGAGAAGGCGACAGACCCAATTCGCGGGACAACATGAGAGGCTGCCGGTAACTGAGGTAGACCTGCAAGGTCATGGTTCCGGAAGCGGACAGGGCTTGATGCATCGCGGCAAGCGTACCGGGGTCGACGGCATCGGCATCAAGGACACAGGCATCCACCCGCCCGGCATCCATCCAAGACTGGACCTCGTCAAGATCCGCAACCAACTCCACACGCGCGACGCCCGCAAGCAGCAGCTTGACCGACTCCACCACCCCCGTGTGCGGACAGAGCAGCAGGACGACAGGTTGAAGTGCAGTTTGTGCACGTCGCATGGTCGACTCGGCTTGGTCCAGCCAAGCCTTCCCCGGCGCCCCTCCATCGGGCTCAATCAGGGCAGGTTGTAGGCAGAGGCGGAGATCCGACAACAGATCGCCCTCCTCAAAAGACGCACGTAATTGCGTACGCAACACCTGTTCGCTCCGGTGCCGGAAGGCGCAAAGACAGGTATAGGCATCCACTGCCTGCAAATCCCGGGCCTCCAGCCCGAAGGCGTCCATCCGCGCTTTCATCCAACCGTAGATCAATCCCGGCTTTTTCGTGTGATTCAACAGCAGGAGCTTCAACTGTGTCCCCCTCGCTTCATCGAGGTAGAGTTCCCGCTCCAGACTGAGGTAAAGCCGTTCCCGCGAGCCCGTCAGATCATGCACCACAAATGCCATGACGAGCTCAACCTCCTCGATTCGGAGTTGGCGCCCTTCGGCATAGAGAAAATGACCATCTATTTCGAAATGCAGCTGGCAACGATCCGCCTCGGCAGGAAGATCCGACAAGTGCTCCGCCAGCGTCGCCCGCCCGGAATCGCCCAAGAGGCGTCCGGCCAGCTTGTTCTCGAGAATCAGCGAACCGTCCCTCTCGAAACAGAGCACCGCCAGCGGGAGTTGACCGATCAGGTAGCGCAAGACCTTGGCAGCTTGGCGGTTACGCTGATACTCACCGGCCTGAACCAATAAGGCCGACACGAAATCAGCCAGAGCCCCCATCAGATGGAGATCCTCCGCATCAAAGGCAGCGCCGTCCTGCCGGCCCCGATAGCTCAGGTAGCCCGCCTCGCCTTCCTTTCTGGAAACAGCCAGAATCGTCTCGCCCTCATCCAATGCCTCGTAATCAGGCTCGTGGAGCCGGCTCGGGGATTCCGACAAGTGTGCCAACCCCAGCAAATATCCGTCTTTCTCAATCAGGGCGGAAAGGCTTTGCACGAAGCCCTGGTATTCGCGAAACCCCTCCAAGGCCTGCTGGAAAGCACGCAGGTAATTGACGGCCAAGCTGGCCCGTCCACGCTCCAACGGCATCGCCTCACCGTTCAACTCAACTGTTCGGATGGTCCCCATTTTTTCCGCTAAAATTCATACATTTCAGTGAGAGCACAAACTCGGCCCCTCCGTCTTTTCGATTCGAAACGGCCAAGCCGCCACTGTGGTTTTCCACAATGCGTTTGGAAATCGCCAGCCCCAGCCCCATGCCTTTCTTATCTGAACGTAATCCCGTGTCTTTGGAGGTAATGAAGGGATCAAAGATCCGCTCCCGGATCGCCTCCGGCACCCCCGGACCGTTATCCGCAATCCGAACCTCCAGCCAGTTTTCCCGTGACCGCACCCGGATCTCGCGGACATCAATTTCAAGTCTGGGAGATTCCACGCCTTCGATCGCATGCAGGGCATTCTCCATCAGGTTGTTCAACACCTGTACCAGCTGGTCGAAATTGCCGTAAACATGCTGCCCCAGGTCGCCTTTCATCTCGACGGAGACACCCTTTGCCTGAATTCCTGCCTCGTTGATCTGAATGCTTTCGCGCAGGATCGCACCGATCTCAACCGGCTGCATCTGGCCGACCCTGTTTTCCGAGAACATGGCGACTCCCTCGACAATGCTCGAAATCCGCTTCACGTCGCGCAACACGACCGACTTGAAGGAATCGCCCATCTTTTCAAGCGGCCGCCCGCTGTCGAGCAGTCCGGCAAGCGTCTGTATCGAGACCAGCGGGTTACGGATTTCATGGGAAAGTCCGGCCGCCATGGTCCCCAGTGCCACCAACTTATCGACTTCGTTCGACTTGCGCTCCAGGTCACGCACACGAAAGTTCAATCCGAGCTGCGCACCAATCGAGTCGAGCAGAGCGAGATTCTCATCCGGCCATATAGCCGCCCCGGGCAGGGAGCCGAGCAGGATGGCACCGTAGACCGTGCTCCCGGAAAGAATCGGGATCAAGGCGGCCACATCAAAATGTTGTCGAAGGTGCACCATGGAAGACTCCACATCCTCCGGCACTTCTCCGTAGATCTGGTCAAAGACAAGACAGCCCTTCTGCCCCTCCAGAAAAGTAATCAGGGGGTCATCCAGACGAATCTCAATGGCATCCCCCACTTCAGCAAAGGTCCCGCAGCGGTAGCGGCAGCTGTAAAGGCTGTCAAAGCTTCCCCGGATGAGCACGACCGCGCCGGGCACCCCCAGCACACTGACCAGGGCATCCGCCGCCCGGCGGTACAGTTCTTCCTCATCCGTGATCTGGCTGAGCGAATGCGGCAGGTCCTTCAAACGGGAAACGGTCGAGAGGTGTTCCTTGCGCAGCAGGACATCCAGCATGTGCTCCGCCCAATTCCGGAATTTCGGGACCCCCCAGAGGAGCACCGCCGACACAAAGAAAGCAAGCAGGCCGTTGAGCCAGTAATTGCTGCCGCCGAAGCCAGACCCGGTGAACAAACCGTAAGCCACCATCAACAGCACATAGAACATGGCGAAGGATCCGGCCAGCAGGATGAACACCAGCGCCTTGAACACGTCGACACTGATCCCGGTGATACGCCGGTTATAAATTCCGTAGCCGACCATCAGGAGGTAGACGAAAACGACTACATTCCCGTAGGGCGGAATCTCGATCCCGTACCAAAGCGGAAAATTTGTCACCCCACCGATAAAACCGATACTGGCACTACCAAGGACGAAATTGATCTGCGAGGAGCGCATCCCCATGTGTTGCCGGGCCCCGTACAACAAGGTCATCGCACTGAGCGGCACATAGAGCCCGAAGCTGGCGATGACCAAAGACAAACCCAGGCCCGCTTGCGGCCAGTACCCGTAGCTCGGGAAATGCGCCACATTCTCAACCAGCCCATGAAACGGTGCCGTCGCGACGGAAGCCCCCGCCAGGCAATAGGACAAGGCGAGAAAGAAACCGGATTTCTTTTCCGCCAAGGTCAGCGCCAGGTGAAAGAAAGTCGCCGGAATAAACGCGGCAAAGCAGATCAGGATATTGGTGAATAACAGTGCCGATGCTTCCGTATTGGTGATCTGCCAGAGTGCATACCCCAGAGTCCAGCCAGTAATGGTCAGGAGAAACAGGATGAAGCGGTTGCGCACCGGTCCGCGGCCACTGGCCGAATAGACGAAAATCGTCAGAACCACCGCAGCGAAGAGGTTCAGGATAGAGGATATCAGCAGAAAGGCACTCACTTGAATAACCGGATGATATTCGCCTGCCCGCCCAGCGACCTGAAATGATCATACTGCTTGAAACCGGCGGCGAGAGCCAGTTCCGTGAGCTCGGCCTCGGAAAAGAAGCCGTAAATGCCCGATTGCTCCTTCAACTTGATCCGACCGGCAGCCCCCAGCAGCTCCTGGGCGGAATCCGCGTTGCCCTGCGAACCTTCGTCCAAGGTAATAAATTCGTGATACAGCACAGTCATATCACAATCCGGCTTCATGCTGGAGACCACGGCCACCCCCCCGGGAGCAAGCATTCGGTAAAACTCGCGAAGGAGCGTCACCGGGTCCTTGAGGTAGGAAATCACCAGACTACTGCATATCTTGGCCACACTCCCTGCGGCAAAGGGGAACCGCCCTCCCTCGCGTGCCGAAGCCGCCGCCCCATCCGTCAACTTGTCGAAATCCATCCGCTGATACGCCAGGGTAATCCCGGAATAAGCATCAAAGGACTGCCGGAGCGAGGCATGGCGCGAGCGTGACTGCCGGGTGTAGGCCATCTCGATGCCTCCGGGCGTCAAATCGATCCCGAAATAAGCGAAACATCGGGCAAAATCGCTTTTGCTTTCAATCGCCGACCGCACCGAATGCAGGAGGCACAGCCCGAAGAAACCGTTCCCGCAACCGGCGTCGAGCATCACATCGCCCTCGCGCACCGTCCCAAGCAAGGTCTGCACCTTCTCGAAATACTCGATATAGACGTTCGCCTGCTCGATCGTCCCAAACTTGCCGAGGTAACCGTCCCAAAATTCACCTTCCGTCTCCTTGACGACGTATATCTGGCGCAGGCGGTTCCGTTCCTTCTGATTCTGCTTCAGCAGGCGTCGCTTGCAGGGGATCCGCAGGGTTTGAGACTCCGCGGCCAGCCCCTGCAGGCAAAACCGGGTCACTTGCTCCATGGTAGTACGGGACGCTTCAGGATTTTCACCGATTTCGTGGTAGGCCCCGTCGACAAAAACCAATTCGCCTCCGGCAAGTGAAACGACCTGCTCCACCTCCACGAGGTCCACCCAGATATCCTTGGAAGCATGCAGGTGCAGGACCGGCTTTCCGATTCGGCGCGCATCCTCCAAAGTCCCTTCCAGATCGTGCATGTTTTCCTCGACCAACCGATTGATGAAGTTGGCTGAATCAATATCAAAGCCCAGAATATCAATCACCCCCCAGCGCTGGCCCTCGCAGTACGTCCCGATAATATCCTTCTGGTAGATATTCTGGATGGTCTTTCGCAGGTTCACCACCCCCACCACTGAAACGAGGCGGGAGATCCGGGCCTCCCTCGCCACCGCACGATAGCCGCAACGCGCCGACAGGCTGTTCGACACCAGGATGATCTCTTCCGGTTCGAAGTGGTTTTCCACATAATTCACCGCATCCACGATATCGTAGACCGCGCTGGGCAGTGAAAACAGGCTCATCTCCCCCTCGCTTTCCCCCACATGACGCGTATGGTCGAAACGCAGCACCTTGAAACCGTTGGCCACCAAAAAGTAGCTCAGCCGCAGATTGTTCTTCTTCGTTTCCCCGTACTTGGGCGTGAGTATGATAAAACGGCCATTCCAGACCGACTCCGCCCCCTCGTCGAGATATCCGACAATCAGGGCACCCTCACGGCCGGGAAATGACACGCGACGACTCTCTATATCTGAAACCTCCTTCTGTTCCGATTCGCGCAGCATCCGACTTCTTTGTGAAGAAAACACAGGCCATGGCAACTTAAACCTCGGCTTCTTTACACAAGGAATTGGCGAAAACGGTAAAATCGGCCCTGCCGACGGATTACAAACTTGATTGCATAGGTCTAAGGTGAATACTTGAGCAATACTAGGTGTGATTAACATTCTGCTCATCGTGCGCGACGATCAGATCCCGGAATGTCTCCGGGAGCCATTGGCGACCCCGGACATCAGGACAGTCACACGCCGTTCGCCCGACGAAGCCGCCACCGCCCTGGATCGCTCCGTATTCGATGCGGTGATCGTTTACGCCGACGCCGACTTGCCTGTATTGAAGGAGCAACTACAAGCGCTCCGTCAGTCAAGGGACATCTTCATACTTGTCGTGGCTCCGGAATATTCCCTGGAGATGGAGACTGCTGCCATCGAAACGGGCGCCGACCTGTATTTTGCCGAACCGCTTCCCCGCCACAGCGTTCAGCGTATCCTGCGGCAGAGCGGACAAAAGTCAGGTATGGAAATCACACCGGCCCGGCGGACTCCGGCTCCCCCACCGCAACAACAAGGCAGCCCCGCGGCCCACTCCACCCTGCAAATCCTGCGCGATTTCTCACACGTGCTGGGCTTCAGTCTGGACTACAAGGCCTTCACCCAGCATTTCATCCTCAAGCTGCGGGACCACATACGCTTCAGCCGTATCGGGATCTTCCTCGAGCCGATGTCCAAGCAGATGGTCGTACGCAAGGAATCCAGCCAGTATTTGGAGTGTGTGGCCTCCCTGGGTCTCCCCTCCGACCTCATCGACTGCTTCCAACTCAGCCGTGACATCGGGATTGGCCACACCTTGACCGAGCGCCCCCGGGTGCTCAATTTGTCGCGCATGGAACCGGAGCTCAGCGACTACGAGCACCGAACCATCACCAAGGAATTCAAAATCCTGGGGTGCGAACTCGCCATCCCCTTGAGCGACCGCGAAAAAGTGATCGGCGTGGCCCTGATCAATAAACCGGTCAGCAACCGCGACTATACGGAAGATGAAGTCGAGCTGCTCTACCTGCTCATGGAAGAGCTCGGGATTGCCATCCGCAACAGCCGGCTCCACCACGAACTGGCCAATCATGGACAGCTGATCGAGGATGTCCTGGGCTCCATGCTCAGCGGCGCCATCGTCGTCAGTGAGAACCTGCAGATCTTGTACGCCAACGCCGCGGCAGCTCAGTTCCTCGACCGGAGGCCCGGAGACGGCAGCCGGCATGCCCCGAATTTTGCCGACCTGCCCGCACGGCTTGCCGGCGCAGTACACAAGGCCGTGGAAAAAGGTGAAATCTGCGACCCCTTCTTTACGCAGGGCCCCTCGGAAGGCGAGGTCTACCGCGCCTCACTGGTCCCCTTTGCCCATAAAGGCGAACTCACCCTCCTGCCCCGGCCGATCATGGTCGTACTGGAGGACTTCACCAAAATCGAGGCGAACAAACAGTCCGCCCTGGCCGACTCGCGCAACGAGCTGATCAGCCTCATCGCCGAACGCTTTGCCCACGAGATCCGCAATTCGCTCGTGCCGCTGTCAACCCATGCCCAGTTGATCGATAAGCGCATTGAGGACCCCAAGTTCCAGAAGTCCCTCAAGTCCTCCCTGCTCAAGGAGAGTGCGCGAATCAAACGCTTCAGCGAGCAGATGCTCTATCTGGCACAGCATTCCGCCGGCGCCGACGCCGACCTCGACATTGCGGATCTGATCCAGTCGGCTTTCAAGAAGGCCAAACAACAGCTCGTCGCCCCCGGCGCCAAACTCGAGATCGACGAGAACGCGATGAATGGCCCGGTCCAGGGAAACCCGGAAGCCCTGGCCTACGCATTCGAGGAACTCTTTATCAATGCCATCCAGGCCCACCCGGAAAAACCGGTCGTGCATCTGGATATTCAGAAAAGCGAGGAAGGCATCTTCCGCATTCGAATGCGGGACGAAGGCACCGGCTTTTCCGACGAAACCCTCGACCATGCCACAGAGCCCTTCTTCACCACCCGCAATACCGGTGTCGGCCTCGGCCTCTCGGTCGCACAAAAGGTTTTCCGTGAACACCACGGCTTCCTCCGCCTCTTCAGACGCACGCCGGAACTGAATTGGGACCTGGAAATTGAACTACCTGAAATCCTATCAACCGCAAAGAATGAGACAAACGACCACTCTGATCTCCCTCGCATCTAGCTTCCTGGCTATCCAGGCAATGGAGGCCGCCGCCACCCGTATCGCATTTGTGGACTCCTTTGCCACCGCCCGTGGCAACGCCTTTACCGCCACCGCCGACAACCCATCCGCGGTCTTCTACAACGCGGCCGGCTTGACCCAGCTGGAAGGCACCGAACTCCAGGCACAGGCCTTTGCCATCTCGCTGGCCTACGAGTACGACGGCGCCTCCGGCAAAGAGAAGATGGATGACGAGTTTCAACCGGTCCCCAGTTTCTTTGTCGCCCATAAGTTTGAAGACCGCCCCTTGGCCATCGGCTTCGGCAGCTACGCGCCCTTTGCCCTCGGCTCTGACTGGGGCAGCGATGCCGCCTTTGCCAACCCGCTCCTCGGTGGCGGCGCGGTGCCCTACGAAGCCGAACTCACCTATGTCAAATACCACGCGGTCTTCGCCTGGCAGGTAAGCGACACACTCTCCGTCGCAGCCGGCGCCAGCTTTGATGACTCCGAGATTGATGTGAAGTCCTTCGGGCTGCGTTTCAACGGCGACGACCGTGCCGCAGGCTATTCCCTCTCGGTCCTGTGGAAGCCGAATGAACAGCATGCCTTCGGCCTAAACTACCAGGCCAAGACCGACATCAGCTACAGCGGCACGGCCAAGGTCTTCATCCAGAACGAACTCTTCGCCGGCTATGTGCCGGTCGACACGACCGCCGATCTGATTTTCCCCGAATCCATCGTATTCGGTTATGCCTACACGCCCAATGAGAAATGGAATTTCGAATTCAACCTCGATTGGACCAATTGGGACCGTGTCAACAAGCTCAAACTGGACGACATCCCCGGCGCGGCCTACAACCTCAACTGGGAGTCATCCTTCATCTGGGAATTGGGCGCCACCCGCTTCTTTGACAATGGCTGGCACCTGAGCGCGGGCTATACCTACGTGGAAAATGCCGTGCCCGACCAGGAGTTTCTCCCCATCGTGCCGGACTCCGACCGTCACTTCTTCGCCCTCGGTGTCGGAGGCGAGGTCGGCCAGTTCACCTGGCAACTGACTTATCAATATGCCATCGCCAGCGACCGCTCGGTGGACAACGCGGAAGTCCACCCCTTCGGAGCCGTGGATGGTGACTGGGACCTGGACAGCCAAGCCGTGGCCTTCTCGCTGAATTACAGCTTCTAGGACAGCGGGCAGACAGAAGACCTGAATGGCTACTGCGGCAGCCGTTCCCTCAACGCCGCCGGATCCAGCCCTTCGATTCGCAGGGTCTTGCTTTGGCTGGTCTGCCCACGAACCACCGACACCGAACGCTTGGGGAGCTTCAAGTGCTTCTCCAGCAGTGCGCAGATCGCCTTGTTGGCCTTGCCCGCTTCCGGCGGTGTCGCGGTCTTCAACTTCAAAGCCTCGCCGTACCAGCCCACGACTTCGTCACGGGAAGCATTCGGGATGACGCGGACATTCAGTTCGGCGAAACTAGACATACCGTCATTAGAGAAGCAACCGCCATTCTCCGTCAACCTTCCCCAGCCGGAAAGAGTTCAGGCTGAAACCGAGCTTCATTTCTCCATCGGGCACGCTTGAAGGTCCCGCCTCTTCACTCTCCGCAACCGTGAGCCATGCCTTGTTTGGGCCCGCTGCGGCAAGCAAGCGAATGGAAACTCAATGCTAATACCGCTTCATGCGTAGCTAAGGTGCACGAAAGCATGTGCCCGACAATACACAATTCGCCTAAAAACGAGGCCTACTCTTCGCGTGATACGTTCGGGTAACTGCCGAGCCACTTCACAAACGAGCAGTTCAACTCCAGCTCATTGAGGGCGTCCTGAACATGGGCATCCTCATAATGCCCGATAAAATCGATAAAGAAGAGGTAGTCCCATGCCTTTTTCCGGCTGGGCCGGGATTCGATCTTGCTCAAGTTGATTCCGCGATTGGCGAAAGCACGCAGCGCATTGACCAGCGCGCCCACCTCATCCTTGAGCGAGATCACCAAGCTGGTCTTGTCCAAACCATCACCCAGCGGCTTGGCCCGGGTCTTCCCCACCACCAGGAAACGGGTCACATTGTCATCACGGTCCTGTATACCATGGGCCTGCACCTTGACGCCGTAACGCTGGGCGGACAGCGCGCTCGCGATCGCGGCCACACCCTCGCAATCCCCGGCGGTACGCACCGCATCGGCCGTACTGACCACATCCACCTGCGGGACTCCATGCAAATGCTTCTGCAGCCACTCCCGGCACTGCCCCAAGGCCTGGTCTTTTGAGCGAACCTCTTTGATCTCATACAGGGGCGACTGCGAAATCAGGCAGTGCTCGATCGGCAAGTACACCTGCGAACAGATATGCAGGTCCGACTCCACCAGCATGTCCATGGAATGAAAAACCGCGCCTTCCGTGGAATTCTCGATCGGAATCACGCCATAGTCGGCCTTGCCATTCTCCACTTCGCTGAAAACGTCCGGGATGGTCTTCATCGCCCGGTAATCCAGGCTGACCCCGAAATTACGAATGGCAGCCTGATGGGTATAAGTGGCTTCCGGCCCCAAGTAGGCGATCACCAGTTTCTTTTCCAAGGCGATCGAACCGGAAATCACTTCTCGATAAACCGCCTTGAGCGTGGCATTCGCGATCGGCCCCCGGTTCAAGCCGGTCACTTTGGCCATGACCTGCGCTTCGCGGGTCGGATCGTAGTAATCGGCACCGTTGGCATGCTTGATCTTCCCGATCACACCCGCATGCGTCACCCGTTCGTTTAACAACTCGACAATCCGGCGATCCACCCCATCCACGTAGGCCGCATCCGTCGCTTTGGCGCCGGGGGCCAGACCCGCCAGCATCAGGGCCGAGTAAATCGCCTGCAGCGTCGCATCCGACAAGGGACCGGGATTGAAGGCCGCGACTTTCGCCAGGACCTGCGCCTCATCGTAGCCTCCGTCGATCTGCACGCGTTCGCTGAGCAACTCGACCACCTGGCGGTCGATGCGGTCGATCGCATCGCGGTTCAACTGGAGCTTGGTGTTGATGTTGTCGGCCATGAAAATCTACTTCTCCTCTTCCGGCGAAGCGTCGGCCAGGGCATCGCTTTCCACGTTTTCCTTTTGCCAATCCACCTCGCCAAACTCCTGGTCCAGCGGCAACTCGTCCGGATTCGGCTCTTTCGGCAAGCCCACATCCTCGTCCGAGACATCCTCTTCCGGCTCTTCGCTCCGGCGCATCCAGTCGTCGATCTGATGGTTGCTCAAGACGTCCGAAGCGGGCAACTCGTCGAGATCCTTGATCCCGGTGAATTCGAGGAATTTATCCGTCGTGCCATACTGAATGGGACGCCCCGGCAGCTCCGCCCGACCGGTCACCTGGATCAGTTCGAGCTCCAGCAGCTTGTTCAAGGCACTGTCCACCGAAACACCCCGGATCGCTTCCATCTCCGCCCGGGTCACCGGTTGGCGGTAGGCAATGATCGACATCGTTTCCATCGCCGCAGGGCTCAGCTTCATGGGACGCGGTTCCCCGCGCAGCAAACGGACGAATTCAGCGAATTGGGGCGCCGTCACGATCTGAAAGCCGTTCGGGCCTTCCACCACTCGGTAGACCTTGTTTTCCACCTCGGCCGCATCCATCAGCGCCGACAACGCATCACGGATCTGCGCCTGCGTGACCAGCCCGGGGCCTTCGATCACAGGCGTCTCCTCTTCGGACTCGCTCTCCCCCGCGGCGGCCGCTTCTTCGACCATCATTTCGTTGTAGCGGCTGAAGAGTTTCACGAGGTCCTTCAGCCCGATCGGCTCAGCGGTCGAAAGGAGCAGGGCTTCGAGGGTTTGTTTCAAATCAAATTCCATAGTGTCGATAAGCGGCTAGAAAATCGATGTTTGCGGGCTTGAACAGCAAAAAGGGTGTTGTCGTTGTTGCCCTAATGCATTGAATCCTGCGGTTTTCCGCAACGGAAAATCCATATCCTAGTCCTAAACTGCAGAAATTCCATGTCCGATAACAGCACACGCCCTTATTCTTCCGTGGTCGTCGACGGGAATGATCGCGCTGCTGCCCGCGCGATGCTTCGGGCCGTCGGCTTCCAAGACGAGGATTTTAAAAAGCCCCAGGTCGCCGTTGCCAGTTCCCCCAGCGACATGACCCCCTGCAACGTCCACCTTGGCGAGCTTGCCGAGCACGCCCGCACAGGGATTGACGGCGCCGGCGGCAAGCCTGTTTCCTTCAATACCATTACCGTGACCGACGGGATCAGCATGGGCACCAAAGGGATGCGCTACAGTCTGGTCTCCCGCGATGTCATCGCCGACTCCATCGAAACCGCCGTTGCCGCGGAAGGCTTCGACGGTCTGGTGGCCATCGGCGGCTGCGACAAAAACATGCCCGGTTGCATGATCGCCATCGCCCGCCTCAACCGCCCTGCCGTCTTCGTCTACGGCGGCACCATCCTGCCCGGCTTCCTGCCGCACGACGAGAAGGAGTGCAATCCGATGGACGTGGTCTCGGTCTTCGAAGCCATCGGCAAGCATGCGAAAGGCGAGCTGACCGACGAACAACTCAAGGAAGTCGAGAAATACGCCATTCCCGGCCCCGGCTCCTGCGGCGGCATGTACACGGCCAACACCATGGCCAGTGCCATCGAGGCCCTCGGCATGAGCCTGCCCGGCTCCAGTGCCCAAGTCGCGGTCGGGGAAGCCAAACGTAAAGACTGCGAAATGGCCGGTGCCGCAGTCGTCAAGATGCTCGAACTGGGTATCAAGCCCCGGGACATCATGACCCGGAAGGCATTTGAAAATGCGATTACCACCTGTCTGGCACTCGGAGGCTCCACCAATTTGATCCTTCACATGCTGGCCATCGCCCACTCCGCGGAGGTGGATCTCAGCATCGACGTCTTCAAGGAGATCGGCGATCGCATTCCCCTCCTGGCCGACATGAAGCCCTACGGCAAATACAACATGAGCCACCTCATCCGTATCGGCGGCATCCGCCCGATGATGAAAATGCTCCTGGATCGTGGCCTCCTGCACGGCGACTGCCTCACTGTCACCGGCGAGACCATCGCCGAGAGCCTGAAAGATGTGCAGCCCTATGGGGCCTACCCGGACGAGCAGGACATCATCCGTCCCTGGGACCAGCCGATGAAGGAGTCAACACACCTGCGAATCCTCCGCGGCAATCTCGCCCCGGAAGGTGCTGTCGGCAAGATCACCGGCAAGGAAGGCCTCTACTTCAAAGGCGTGGCCAAGGTCTACGAGGGCGAAGAAGAAGCCCTCGTCGGCATCCTTCGCGGCGATGTGGTCAGCGGCGACGTCGTCGTGATCCGCAATGAGGGTCCTGTCGGCGGCCCCGGCATGCGCGAAATGCTTTCCCCCACCTCAGCGGTGGCCGGTCGCGGCCTGATCAAGGAAGTGGCGCTCATTACCGACGGCCGCTTCTCCGGCGGCAGCCACGGCTTCGACGTGGGCCACATCACCCCGGAAGCCGCCTGCGGAGGTCCCATCGGGATCGTCCGGAACGGGGACGAAATCGAAATCGATGCGGTCAAGAACGTCATGAACCTGCTCATCGGCGAGGAAGAGTTCGACAAGCGTATGGCCGCATTCAAACCGAAAGGACCCGGCGCCACGCGCGGCGTCCTCGGCAAATACGCCAAACTCGTCGCCACCGCCTCCGAAGGTGCTGTCACCGACAAGCACCTGTAGCACCCCGCAGCACACTCTCATCCTTCATTCTAAATTCGAACACACACAATACCATGTCCTGGGACAAATTCCAAAAGCACTATCTCGCACTGAACGAACTCGATTTCGCCATCGATATCAGCCGTATCGACTTCGATGCCGATTTCCTCGACGGCATGGAGCCCCGCATCCAAGAAGCCTACAAGGCTATGGATGAACTGGAAGCCGGCGCCATCGCCAACCCGGACGAAGGTCGCATGGTCGGCCACTACTGGCTCCGCGCCCCCAAGCTGGCTCCGAACGCCGAACTCACGAGCGAGATCGAGCAATGCCTCGCCGCAATCAAGCAAATCGCGGCCGACGTGCATACAGGCAAGATGGCCGGCTCCAAGGGCCCCTTTAAGAACTGCCTCGTCATCGGCATCGGCGGTTCCGCCCTCGGCCCCCAGTTCGTAGCCGACGCCCTGGGCTGCCCCAAGGGTGACAAGATGAAGCTCTTCTTCTTCGACAACACCGACCCCGACGGCATCGACCGCACACTCTGCGCTCTCGACGGCCAACTCGGCGAAACCCTTTCCGTCGTCATTTCCAAGTCCGGCGGTACTCCCGAGACCCGCAACGGCATGCTCGAAGCCCAGGCAGCCTACCAGGCGGCCGGCCTTGAATTCGCCAAACACGCGATCGCCGTGACCGGTGCCGGTTCGAAGCTCGACGGCGTGGCCGAGGCCGAAGGCTGGCTGACACGTCTGCCCATGTGGGACTGGGTCGGCGGCCGTACCTCCGAGCTCGCCGCAGTCGGCCTCCTTCCCGCCGCCCTTCAAGGACTTGACATCGACGGCATGCTCGGCGGCGCCGCAGCCATGGACAGCGCCACCCGCTGCAAGGAAACCGCCAAGAACCCCGCCGCCCTGCTTGCCCTGATGTGGTACTACGCAACCGACGGCAAGGGCGCCAAGGACATGGTCGTCCTCCCCTACAAGGACCGCCTCATGCTCTTCTCCAAGTACCTGCAGCAACTCGTCATGGAGTCGCTGGGCAAGGAATTCGACTTGGACGGTAACACCGTAAACCAAGGCATTGCGGTCTATGGCAACAAGGGCTCGACCGACCAGCACGCCTACGTCCAACAACTGCGCGAAGGGGTCCACAATTTCTTCGCCACCTTTATCGAGGTCCTCAAGGACCGCGCCGGCAGCTCCATCGAGGTCGATTCCGGCATCACCACCGGCGACTTCCTCCAAGGCTTCTACCTCGGCACCCGCGATGCGCTCTATGAAAACGGCCGCCAGTCGGTAACCATCACCATCCATGAGGTAACCCCGGCCGCCGTCGGACAATTGATCGCCCTCTTCGAGCGGGCCGTCGGCTTCTATGCCACACTCGTCAATATCAACGCCTACCACCAACCGGGCGTCGAAGCCGGCAAGAAGGCAGCCGCCACCGTCCTGGAACTCGAAGCGAAGGCCATCGCAGGGCTCAAGCAGAGCGGGGAAGCCCTGACCGCGCCTCAACTGGCCGCTAAGTTACAGCTTGAAGACAAAACTGAAATCATCTTTAAATTACTCACTCGTCTCGCCGCAAACGACCGCGGCATCATTCAAACCATCAAAACTCCGGTGACGGAATCCGAGTTCGTAGCAGGCTAAGCACCTGTTCACTCATCATTCTTTACCCATAAAAATGAAAGCATTATCCCTGATACTCCGCATTCTTGCGATCCTGGGCGCCGCGGGCGCAGTTGCGCTCTTCTTCATGGTGCAAGGCAAGCTGGATGAAAAGCAAGCCGCCTTGGAAAAGGCCCATGCCGCCACCGCCGCGTCCCAGAGCGAGCTCGAAACCGCGAATTCCAAGATCGGCTCGCTGGAAAGCAGCCTGAGCACCGAACGCGACAGCTTGGCCAACTCCAAGCGCCAACTCGAAGCCGCCCGCTCCGAAATGTACACGGCAAAGAGTGAGGTCACCCGCTCCAAGCAGCAACTGAGTATCGCCCAGAACGAGATCGATTCGCTCAAGAACGCCACCAAGGATCTACGCGAAAAGCTCCTCGATGCCGAGCGCAAGGCTACGTCCACCAGCCGCGAAGGCGAAATCGCCCAGTTGAAGGAGCGTATCTCCGAACTGGAAAGCTCGAATGCCACCCTGAAAGAGGACCTGCAAGTCGCGGAAAACCTCCGCGCCAGTGCACGTCCGGCCGTCACAGAAGAGACCACCACCAGCACCGGCCTGTATAAGCCGAGCTATGAGTTCAGCACCGGACCGGCCGCTCAGGCTGGCAGCATCGGCCCCGAAATCCAGGTCGCCTCGGTCAGCAGCAGCGACGGGATCGTTGTTTTCAATGCCGACCCGGCATTGGGCATCACCGTGGGCTCGGAATTGAAGCTCGTGCGTGATTACAACACGATCGGTTCCGTCCGCGTAATTAAGGTGAGCAATGGCAATGTCCTTGCTAACATCCTGCCGGGAACAAAGACCCGCGCTCTGGATGTCGGCAGTTCCGTTAAGATTCTCCGCTAATTCACCTGCACCATCCAACAATGCTCAAGATATTCCTCCTTCTCGCGCTCACTCTGACGGCACTCGCCACATCCGGCTGCTTCGACAGCGATGTCGACGAACAATCCGTACCATGGAGCCGACCCGCCGACTGGGAGCGAAACGCACCGGGATTTGGTGGATAAGTATTTCGAACAAAGGCCGCGGACTCCGCGGCCTTTTTTTGGCTCATTGTCACGCTTCGGGAAGCACCCGCATGAATTCCGACCTGAACTGGTTTTGTGTGGCGTGCGAGCTGGCTCGCGCCGGGCAGAAAAGGCGTACACGGCCTCGGATCCTCGCGAGTGATTCCCTGTGGCCGGCAACGCTGCTTTTTGAGAACCGTTAATGTACGTTAATTTACGTGAATGGCTTACAACACCGCTGAAGGTCGAATGGTGCTTACAACGATGTTAGGGGAGGCAGAATGATTGCTTACAGCTCGCTAGGGTTGTGATGCTTGCAGGGCTGCATGCTTTTGGGGAGGTAGGGACGGACAATCCCTATCCGTCCCTACCTCTCTAAAAGTATGCGGAGTTGTAAGCATTCGTGTATATCCGTGTGCATGGTCCGGTCTTCCGCAAAGCGGAATCCGGTCATGTCGTCGCTATGCTCCTCGGAACGTGGTTTCACAACACAGCGCTTCGAGCCGTTCACCGTTCTTTTTGTCCATCCACCGTTCGCAGCAAATTGATGGGATCGGCGGCGTGCCTCCAGACCTCTCGACTGTCTATTTTAGCGGCTGATGAAGAGGCAGATCCGAGGATCAACACCGACGATGAACAGGGAGGCTTCAGCTACATGCCGTGCGCGATCCAACGAAACTACCGGCGCAACCGGTCATCCAGCAGCCGGCGTTAGCCGGATGACGAGCGGCCCCCGTTTAGAATCCTGGGGACGCATGCCTGAACCCCTGCCCTAAGCCGACACATCCTCAATCACACCGTCCACATAATGCCAGTCCCCACCGTGGCGGCGAAAACGGGACAACTCGTGATGAACGGCATGGCGCCCCTCTTGCACATAGCTGGCCTTGAACTCGACCTTTCCCGTCTTGTCCCGCACGCTCCCCTGGGCCGTTTTGACGACCTCAAGGCCGATCCAACGGATCGTATCGTGTGTCTGCTTATACTGGATCCATAAATCCGTGCGGCGCACGGCGGGATGCGTGGTCTTCACCAAATAGTCGATTTCGCCCAACACGTAAGCCGTATAGCGGGAACGCATGAGTGCCTCGGCGGTGGGCGCCTTGGCCTTGCCCCGGTGATAGGGCCGGCAACAAGCGCCATAACTGCTTCCACTTTGACAAGGACAGGGCTGATCATCCAATTCGGGCTTCATCCACTCTATTGGAGGTACCGGAACTGGAACTGGCGAGCCAGAAGCGGTATTACCAATCGAGCAGCAAAGTCGGCAATTCATGCATCGCTTCAAGGCGCCGGAAACGACCGGACTCCGTCAATTCCTCGGAGACCGCCTTCAACTCATGCACCCAGGTGATCGCGTACGGAATATGCACGGCCTTCCCCCCCAGGGTCAGGACCGGCTCGATGTCCGATTTCATGGAATTCCCAACCATCACCACCGACGCAGCCTCCACTCCGTGCCGCTCAAACAGTCTCGCATAGCTGTCCGCATCTTTCTCGGACACAACCTCCACAAAATCAAAATGCGACGCCAGGCCCGAACGCGCGACCTTCGCCTCTTGATTGAGCAGGTCGCCTTTCGTGATGACCGCCAGCGGGTAACGGCCAGCTAACGCCTCAACCGTCTCTTGAACTCCTGGAAGCAACTGCACCGGCGCCCCGAGCATCTCCTTGCCGAAGCCGATGATCCGCTTGATTTCCTCTCCGCCAACCCGGCCCCCGGTCACTTCCACGGCGGTCTCGATCATCGATAGCGTAAAGCCCTTCACCCCATAGCCGAAGTGCTCGATATTTCTGCGCTCGGTCGCCTCCAGTCGCTCAACCAGCTCGGCGGCATCCGAAAAGTAAGCGGATAACAACCGGGTGAAGCGCTCATGGGTATCGGCAAAGAGGTTCATGTTATGCCAGAGTGTATCATCGGCATCAAAGATAATGGTCGGAACAGTGGGCATACGCAGCAGCTAGCAAATCCATGGCCTGACACCCTGCAAAGACGAAATTTTCCGGACGGTCTTTCGCAAAGTGCTCGCATCGGGTGCACGGGTACACAAGCATGCCTTCATGCCCGTTAAACTGTCGCTCGACTGGAACCAAGCTCTCCTACCTGCCGTCGCAAAGCGCCTCCTCGAGCTGGCCAAAGGCGATATAGCCGACCTCAGCCACACCCTGGTCATCGTCCCAACCGTCCAGTCCGGACGGCGCCTACGGGAAGCCCTTGCCCTGCAGCTCGCCCCCCGGAACCGCGGCTGCCTGCCCCCCGAAATCCTCGCACCGGAAACCCTGCTGAGCCGAGAGTTGAAAGTCGGTACCGTCGCCGGTGACGAAGCCGTCCTCGCCGCATGGTCGCAGGCGCTCGAACAGATCAGGATTGAGGATTACGACACGCTTTTTCCCGTCGCTCCGGAGCGCAGCTCGGCATGGCAGCTCGGCATGGCACAGCGACTCATCCGTCTGCGCGGCGAGCTGGGCGAGGCCGGGCTTTGCTTTGAACAGGTCGCGGACCGCACGGCGGACAGCCCCCACGAACCCCGCCGTTGGCAACAACTGGCCCAACTGGAACGCCTCTACCTGCGCATGCTGAAGGACGCCGGTTTCCTGGACCCGCTATTCGAACGCCGGCGGATCGCTGGCGAGTTCACATTACCCGGCCATTTGGAACACGTGATTCTTGCCGCGACCCCATTTCCACAGACGCTGGTCACCGACGCCCTGCAACAGCTGGACAAGTCGATCGAGATTCAGGTTTGGACCTATGGCCCTGAAGATTGCTTCGACGCATGGGGACGCCCCCTCAACGAAGTCTGGCAAAACCGCCCCATGCTGCTCGAAGACTGGACTTGCCATCTGGCGACTCAAGCCGACCCCAAGAGCTGCGCTCAGGCCTTACGCAAACATCTGGACAAAGCCGAACCGGAGTCGGTCGCACTCGGAATCGCGGATCCGGAGTTGAATCCCTACGTCGGCGATGCGCTTGCGGCGGCCGGTATCGAGTCCTACGATCCGGGCGGAAAAGCGCTTCATCTGGGCGAGACCGGCCGCTTGGCCGAACTGGTCTGCCTCTTGGTGGAGGATGCCAGCACCACACAGATCCGCCACCTGCTCCAACATCCGGACATCTGGTTATGGCTGGAGCCCAAGTTGCACGGCCCCTGTACCCAGGGCAAGCTACTGGGACGCCTCGATCGGGTGTTCGAAAAACACCTCGCTCCCGATCTCGCCGCTCTCAGGAATTTCGCTTCCCGCTCCCCCGCCGATGCCGAACTAAAAACGGCACTGGACGCACTCGGAAAACAGCTCAACGAGATCCGGCAGGCACCCAGGTTCAGCGAAGGACTCGCCGAAGCACTCAAGACAATCTATGCCGTCAAGACACTGGACTCGGATCAGGAACCGGACAACGAGTGGCAGGAGGGCGCCAAAGCGCTCCGCGGGCTGATCGATCGTATTCGAGTGCTTGATACGGAATTCCCCACCATCACCAAAGGCTTCACCCAAGCCGTCTTCAGGCACCAACTCAAACAGGCCGTCATCCACCCCGACCGCCCCCACCATGCGCACGACCTGCTCGGCTGGCTTGAATTGCTCTGGCACGATGCGCCCCATCTGATCCTGGCCGGCTTCAACGAAGGTCTCGTCCCGAAATCGGTCAATGGCGACGCCTTCCTGCCCGAAACCTTGCGCGCCCATCTCGGAATCCGCACTAATATCGACCGCTTCACGGAAGACGCGTATCAGCTGGAAGCCATCTGCCGTCGGCGCGCAGGCGACAAGGGCCGCATCGACATACTCATCCCGCAAAACAAGGGCGACGGCACTCCCCTGAAACCCTCGCGCCTGCTATTCCAGGGTAGCCATGACACACTGCTGCCGCGCACCCGAGCCCTCTTCCGGACTCCGGAAAGCAAACACGAGCACAGCCCCCATTCCCAGCCTTGGAAACTCGCGGCCGTGGCCGGTTATACATGTCCGAAGGAACTCTCGGTCAGTCAGATCAAAAGCTACCTGCAATGCCCCTTCCGCTTCTTCCTGCAGAACATCATGGGCATGCGCAGCCAGGACACCGAATCGCGCGAACTCAGCCCCGCGGCATTTGGCACGCTCTTCCACGACACGGTCGACGAATTAAGAGGTTATAAGCTCGACCGAAGCATGACTGCCGGCGAGCTCATCAAGAAGCTGCACCGAATCGCCGAGGAAAAACTCCGTCACCGCTACGGCAGCGAGCTCTCCTTCGCGCTGCGCCTGCAGGAAGTGGCGCTGCTCAGCCGGATCGAGGCATTCTGCGAGCGCCAGGTCGAGGACATCCGAGAAAACGGAAGTATCGAGATCATGAATACGGAGAATAGCTTCGAATTCGGAATCGAGGGCGTGACGATCCGGGGACGGATCGACCGCGTCGACCAGAGGGCGAACGGCGACATCGAACTGATCGACTACAAGACAAGCGACAGCCCGGTCAGCCCGGACAAGGCGCACCTCGCAACACTCGGGCGGAAGGAACCCCCGGAACATCTGCCGGATGAGGCGTTTTTCGAGCACAACGGCAAGAGCTACCGCTGGACGGACCTGCAACTGCCACTCTACGCGCTCTCTCAAAAAAAACCGGCCGGGAGTCGCCCCAAGGTCGCCTATTTCAACCTCCCAAAGACACTCGACAAAAGCGGATTCGCCCGCTGGGAAGACTTCAGCGACAGCCATCTCACCTCCGCCGAAGCCTGCGCGCGTGCCGTCATACGGCAAATCAAGGCCGGCATCTTCTGGCCGCCGAACCCCGACGCCAGCACCACCTATGATGCCTTCGCCCCACTCTTCCCCGACGGCATCGAGCACACCATCGAAGCAAGCACCTTCCAGAACTACCAGTTCGCCGACGATACAGGGAAGGCAGAATCATTCTGTCCATAATCATTCTGTTCACAATCCTCACGACAACGCCAACAAATGGTCATTAGTCGCCGTCATACCTAAACACCAAACAATCACTTGGTACAGGTTCAGCCTTCAGCCCTCCCTTCAACTTAACATAATCATTCTGTTCTCCTCAAACCTGTGAACGAACTACAGCATATCGCGATCTCGGCCTCTGCCGGCTCAGGCAAGACCTACCAGCTGACCAACCGTTTCATCTACCTCTTGCACCTGGCCGAGGCGCCGGAACGGATCATCGCGCTGACCTTTACCCGGACCGCGGCGGGCGAGTTTTTCCATAAGATCGTAGAGAAGCTCTGCGAAGCCGCCTCGGACGCCGGGCACGCGGCTCAACTGTCAGAGGACCTGGGCATCACCGCGGACACGGGGCGCTACCACGAACTACTGAAGCTACTCATCCGTCGGATGCACAAGTTGAACCTGCAGACACTTGACAGCTTCTTCTTTCAGGTGGTCTCCGCCTTTGCCCTCGAACTCGGGCTCTCCGGCACCCTCAACCTATTGGACGAAACCTCCGAGCCACGTGCCCGCAATGAAGTGCGCGACAGCATCGTACACCGTTCCGGCGAAATGAACACAGAGCTGCAGGAATTCTGGCATGCCTTCAAGCAGGCAACCTATGGCCATGAGCAGCGAAGCGTCGAACGGATCGTCTCCAGCTTCATCGAAGCACTCTACAGCCTCTACCTCGAAGCACCCGAAGCGGAACGCTGGGGCGAGCCAGACACCATTTGGCCCACCGGCTGCCCCTGGAAGAGCAAGACGCACCCGGACTGGGATGCGCTTGCGGATCAGCTCCTCGCCGCCTTGCCCGACGGCATCAGCAAATCCCAACTCGGCGACTTCGAAACGGTTGCTCAAAAAGTCCGGTCTTACCCGGTTGAGGAGAAGTTAAACACCCTGCTCAGCCGTGCCTTTGCACAGGCCGACGAAATCCTCAGCGACCGTACCGTGCTTCAATGCGGACGCGGCAAGAACAATCAATTGCCCCTCTCCGGAAGCGCTTGTCAGGCGCTTGCCGACATACTGAAAGGCATTGTCTGGCACCACCTTCACCGTGCCCTACAGAACACCCAAGGCGTGTACCGCATCCTGAAAGCTTACCACGAGAACTACGACCGCTTGGTGCGTCGCTCGGGCAAGCTCGCATTCAGCGACCTGACCCACCTGCTTTCCCCCGCCAATAGCGGTTCCCCGCTCCAGAAAGTCGATCCGGAGAATCGCGAGCTCATGGACTTCCGGCTCGACGGTCACTACGACCACTGGCTCTTCGACGAATTCCAGGATACCAGCCGCACCCAGTGGGAAGCCGTGGAAAACCTGGTCTCGGAAATCGTGCAGGACCCGTCCGGCCAGCGTTCGCTTTTTTATGTGGGCGACACCAAGCAATGCCTCTACCTCTGGCGGAACAGCGACGACCGGCTTTTCCACGAGATCCTCAACGACTACAGGCCGACGATCCACGAGCAAAAGCTTTCCACCTCATGGCGCTCGGCCCCCGCAATCCTGGATGCGGTCAACGAGGTCTTCGACGATGGACCGCTGATCGAGGCAAGCTTCTCGCCGGCCGTTGCCACCCGCTGGGTACGCGCCTGGCAGCCGCACGAAGCTTCCCCGACGACACGAAATTTGAGCGGCTACGCTTGCTGGCTGCACAGCAACGAAAGCGAGGGCCCCAGCCGCAACGAACTCCTGCTGCAAATCCTGCAGGAACTTCAGCCTCTGGAAAAAGGGATGACCGTCGGCATTCTGGTCCGCAAGAACGCGGCGGCCAATGAGATCGCCGACTACCTGCGCGAACACTCCAACCTGCCGGTGCACACCGGCTCGGCGGTACAGCCCGCGAGCGACAACGCAGCGGGCGTCACACTCCTGGCCATGCTACGGCTCGCAGCCCATCCGGGAGATGCCCATCCCCGCGGCCTGCTCAAACTCATCGATCAATCGACTCCCGGCGCGCCCCTGGAAAGCGCCGCCCCCGAACTGAGACGACGCCTCCTCACTGAAAGTAGCGCCGAAGCACTTGCCTGGGCTGCCGATCAAATTAAGGCACACCTGCCGAAGAACGACAGACGCCACGACCAACGCCTCTCACTGCTGGTGGAAGCCGCCCGCAAGTTTGACAACGAGGAACGCCGCGACCTCGACAGCCTCCACCAATATTTGGCCGGTAGCTCGACCGGGGAAACCGAAACCGGTGACTCCATCATCATTGAAACGGTCCATAAATCAAAGGGGCTGGAATATGATGTCGTTCTCCTCGTCGAAGAGGAGACCCGCAGCAGTATGCAGCTCGATCGGAACATCAGCGCTTTCCGCAATGAGGCAGGAAAACCCGAATGGCTACTTGAGCCACTCAAGAAGGACCTGATGGAAACCGATACGGAACTGCGAAAGCTCAAGGAACAAGCGGAAAGCCAAGGTGGCTTCGGAGCGCTTTGCGGCCTCTACGTAGCCATGACCCGGGCCCGTCGCGGCCTGTACATAATATCGGATCCCAAAGGCGCGAATAAAGGCAGTCTGGTCAAATTCCTGGGTGAAAGCCTGGGCGACACCGCCGAGCCCAAAGCACTCTTTGAGCAGGCATGCTACCCATTGGCCTGGGAATGCGGCGACATGCACTGGCATCGGTCTTTTCAAGTACGCAGTAGGGAAACCGGCGAAGCCTCCCCCCCCGAGCCCAGCCGACCGTACAGACCCAGTCACCCCCGCCTGCAACTGGCCCGCCCGTCCTCGGGAAAGTCTCGACAATTCAAGGCCGGCAATTACTTCGACCTGAACGAGACATCCGCCAACTTTGGAACCGAAGTCCATGCGGTTTTCGAGCAAGTCGAATGGCTGGAGGGCGATGCCCCCGATTTCCACGCCTCAAGCGAGGCAGTTGCGGCGGTCGAAGCCTGCTTCGGACAGGCCGACATCCGTAAGCTGTTCCGGCAACCGGACGGCGGCTGCGAGCTCTGGCGGGAGCGTGCATTCAGTCTGGTTCAGGGAACCCGGTTCTACAACGGCGTCTTTGACCGCGTTCACCTGCACAAGGACTCCACCGGGCGCATCACCCACGCGGCAATCATCGACTTCAAGACCGACCGTATCAATGAGCCCAATACAGTCTCCAACGCGGCAGAGCAACACCGCCACCAACTGGAGGACTACCGGAACGCGCTTTCCAGAATCACTGGAGTGGATCCCAAGGCCATCCGGCTCGTCTTGGTTTTCACGGACATCCCCGCGCTTAAGGAATTGAACTAATGCCTGCGCGAGTTGACCTTTCAGTCGAATCGCATATCCGCGTAAAGATACGATGCATATCCTCTGCTTGAAACATGTGCCTTTCGAAGGGCCCGCCTCGATTGCCGAATGGGCGCTTCAACGAGGACACACATTATCGGAATGCCCGGTTTATGAAGGCAACTCATTGCCCCCGCTTGAAGAATTCGACCTCCTGCTCGTCATGGGCGGCCCGATGAACATCTACGAGGAAGAGACCTATCCTTGGCTCAACACGGAGAAGGCTTTCATCCGCGAGGCCATCGACTCGGGTAAGTACGTGATCGGCATTTGCCTCGGAGGGCAGCTTATCGCGGATATCCTGGGGGCCGCGGTCACAAAGGGAAAGGAAGTTGAAATCGGCTGGCTTCCGGTCCAACGGGCGGAAAGCTGTCCCAATGCCTTCAAGTTCCCTGAAGAACTCCGGGTCTTTCACTGGCATGGAGATACCTTCGGGATCCCCGAAGGTGCCGTACGACTGGCCGGCAGTCCGGGTTGTCGCAATCAGGGCTTCCTTTACGGCAACCGTGTGCTGGCATGGCAGTGCCATCTGGAGACCACTCCGGCCAGCCTCGCCTCACTCACGACCCACTGCGGGCACGAGATACGGCCCGGAAAGTACACCATGCCGGTTTCCATGATGCAGGCCGAGCCTGCCAGTACTTACAAACGAATGCAGTCGGTACTCTTCAATCTTCTGGACGAGCTCAGCCAAAGGAAGTCCGCACTCTAGCCTACCGCAGGCTGATGCTGGCTCAAGCAGTGCACGGCGCCACCCTCGTGGATGATCTGCCGGCAATCGAAACCGACAATTTCACGCCCGGGGAAACAATCCCCGATGATCTCCATGGCCGCGGCGTCGTTTTCCGGCTGGCCGTAGGTGGGCACGATCACACCGCCATTGAGAACCAGAAAATTCATGTAACTGGCGGCGACCCGTTCCCCATCGACCAGAACGGGATCCGGCAACGGCAACTGGATGGAAGCAAAAGGCCGCCCCTCGCTCGTCCTGAAACTTTGGATACGCCGGATATTCTCCTGCAAGACTTCGTAGTTCGCATCCTGGGGATCGTCCATATCCGCGATCAGGATTCCGTCCGACTTGAAAAAGCGGGCGAGATTGTCGATATGACCGTCCGTATCATCGCCGGCAAGGCCGTCGTTGAGCCAAAGCAACTCATCGGCACCGAGTCCGGCCGTCAGGCGCGAGGCGATTTCTTCCTTGCTGATCTCCCCGTTGCGGTTCGGATTCAGCAGTACCACCTCGGTGGACAGGATGAGCCCCCTGCCATTGCTCTCGATCGCTCCGCCTTCGACCGTCGTGTCGAAGACAAAACGCCGGATCCCCAGCTTCTCGGCAATCCAACCGGGTGCCCCGTTATCCTTGGACTGCAAGGGAAACTTGTCGCCCCAGGCGTTAAACTTCCAGTCCGTCAGACAGCATTCGGTACCATCTTCATTCAATAGAAAGATCGGCCCGAAATCCCGGCACCAGATGTCATCCGTCTCGTAGTCGAACAATTCGACCGTCCCGCGATCCGGCTGCCGGTCCAGCAGCGCCAGCAAGGTCGGCTGGGCGTGAGCCGGACAAAGGACGCGCACCGTTTCGAAACGTGAAGCCAGCGTATACAGCGATGCCAGTTGCTCACGCACCTGCGTCAAGACGCCCGGCCACAGGTCCTCCCGGGTCGGCCATGCAAACCAGACCGCTTCCTGCGGTTCCCATTCAGCTGGAAAGCGATAACCGAGTTCTTTGGGTTTGCGAATGCGTGTCATGCGGGCAGATAAAACGATACGGATCGGTCAGGACTCGTCAATCATGCGGAGCGTCAGGCCGCCGAAGCTGTCAATACGGCGATCGCGGAAAAAGGGCCAGATACGCCGGGTGTCCTCCAGGGCTTTCAAGTCGCAATCGGCAAAGATAATGACCTCTTCGCTCACCGGCCCTCGGGCCACCACCTGCCCATAGAAGTCCGAAACAAAAGACTGCCCCCAAAACTCCGTCTGCGCCTCCGTGCCGACACGGTTGACCGCGGCCAGGTAGCAACCGTTCGCCACCGCGTGCCCGCGTTGCACCGTCTCCCACGCCGTGTGCTGCGCCTCGCCCAACTCGGCCTTCTCTTCCGGCAACCAACCGATGGCGGTCGGATAAAAGAGGATTTCCGCTCCGGCCAGCGCAGCCAGCCGCGCGGCTTCGGGGTACCATTGATCCCAGCAAATCAGGACACTAATTTTGCCATAGGCGGTGTCCCAGACCCTGTAGCCAAGGTCTCCCGGAGTAAAATAGAACTTCTCCTCGAACCCCGGATCCTGCGGAATGTGCATCTTGCGGTATTTCCCGAGATACGTGCCATCCGCATCGATCACCGCAGCCGTGTTGTGATAGACCCCCGGCCCGCGGCGCTCAAACAGCGAGGCCAGTATGACCACCTTCAATTCCGCCGCCAGCTCGCAGAGCACCTCCGTCGTCGGACCCGGGACCGGCTCCGCCAGGTCAAACAGCTCCGTGTCCTGCGTGATACAGAAGTACGGGGTGTTGAACAGCTCCTGCGTGCAGACGATCCGGGCTCCCCCGGCGGCCGCCTCGCGGATTTTCGACACGGTATAGTCGAGATCCGCCTGTTTAGACCCCTGTTCCTTGCCCTGGATCAGGGCGATACGTACCTTGCGTGCGTCAGTGGAACTCATGGTGGCAGAGGGTAGCGGCGCGAGTCCCGCCGCGCCGGAAAAAAGAGAAGTTGAACTGAATTGACGGACGTCGGGACCTCCGCCCGCAAGTTGGCCTAATAGACCACCTTGTTCAAAGGATATTCAATGATACCCTCGGCACCGCGCGCCTTCAAGGCCGGGATGATTTCGCGCACGACTTTCTCGTCGATCACGGTATCAATCGCCACCCAGGCATCGTCAGTCAGCTGGTTCACCGTCGGATTACGCAGGGCCGGCAGGTCCGCCAGCACCGCATCCAGCTTGGAGCGCTCGATATTCAGCTTCAGCCCAACCTTGGAATGCGCTTCCAGGGCGGACTTCAGCAGCATCGCGATCGTCTCGATCTTCTCGCGCTTCCACTTGTCTTCCCAGGCCCTCTTGTTGGCGATGAGTACGGTATTCGTGTAAAGGATGCTATCGACGATACGTAACTTGTTGGCGCGCAGCGAATTCCCGGTCTCGGTCAAGTCGCAGATCGCATCCACCAGATCCGGCACCTTCACCTCGGTCGCACCCCAGGAAAACTCAACTTCGGCATTCACCCCGTTTTCTTTGAGGTAATTGCGGGTCGTGTTGACCACCTCGGTAGCGATACGCTTGCCTTCCAGATCCTTCACCGTGTGGATATCGGAGGCTTCCGGCACCGCGATCACCCAGCGGGATCGACGGTTGGAGGCGCGGCTGTAGACCAGGTCACAGACTTCGACCACATCCGAACCGTTTTCATGCACCCAGTCCTGTCCCGTCAAACCGCAGTCGAAGTATCCATGTTCAACATAGCGGCTCACTTCCTGGGCGCGCACAAAGCGCCCGTCCAGCTCAGCATCGTCAAAGGAAGGACGATACGAGCGGGAGCTCTTGGAGATTTCAAAGCCCGCCTTGGCGAATAGCTTGATGGTCGCCTCTTCGAGGCTTCCCTTGGGCAGGCCGAGCATCAGTATGGGTGTCTTGTCCATTCGCGGTACGCTGTGCGTGTCCGGCACGGGCACAAGATTAAATTTCGGGAGTTATTGACAGTCAGGACAATTATCGCCCCCAAAAGAAATGTTAATCCACGGTCCCGCCACCCGCGTATATCTCAAATTATGATTTGTAAAAAAAGAATGATGGCCTATGAATAACGGCCTTCTCGAGACAGAATGACATGGCACGTCCACAACCCCTAGAACCCGGCCGGAAAACACCCGACTTCACCTACGAAAAAGACGGAGAAACCATCTCCAGCGACCAACTCGGCGCCCCCCACTTGATTTATTTCTATCCTAAGGATGACACTCCGGGGTGCACCCGGGAGGCTTGCGCGATCCGGGACATCTGGTCTGAATTCGAAGCCGCCGGCCTGCAGGTTGTCGGGGTGAGCAAGGACAGTATGGCATCCCATACAAAATTCCAAACGAAGCATAGACTACCATTTCCCCTAATTTCGGATGAAGATTTCACCCTAGCTAAAGCCTTTGGCGTCTTCGGAGAGAAGAAATTTATGGGGAAAATCTACGATGGAGTGCATCGGATGTCTTTCCTAGTTGCAGCCGACGGCACCATCCTCAAGACCTACCCGAAAGTCAAACCTGACGCACACGCTAAAGAAGTCATCGAAGACCTGTCATTGTTAAACACCTAACATGAGTCATTCACCCAAACCGCTCATCGTCATAGCCGAAGACGATAAGGATCTCGCCACATTAATTGCCACGCAACTGGAAGTTGCCGGTATGGACAACCAAATCTGCAACGATGCGAGCCATGCCATGCGCTTCCTCAAGAATAATTTCGCCAATCTGCTCTTGCTGGATGTGCATCTGCCGGATTCCACGGGCTTCAGCCTGATGGATGAGCTGCGTCAGAGCAACATTGAGCTGCCGGTGATTTTCCTCACAGGTGAAAACGCAGAGGTCCAAAAGGTCAAAGCACTCGAAATGGGTGGGGATGACTACATTACCAAGCCATTCGGTTTCCCCGAGTTGATTGCACGCATCAACGCGGTGCTTCGCCGGGCTGAAACGTCGGGCGATGCCAACATCACCCGCAATGCCACCACAACCGACCAGCCTTTCGACTTCTGTGGAGCCAAGGTGAATCCACAACGTCTGGAAATCACCTTTCCCGACGACGAAACCGAAAGTATCGGCCGCAAGGAGCTCGGCATCTTCTCCTACCTCGCCTCGCATCCGAATTCCGTGCTGACGCGTAAAAACCTGATCCATTCCGTTTGGGGCATCCATGCCGATGTGCGCAGCCGCTCGCTGGACCAGTATATCGTCAAGATCCGCGACCTCTACAAACGGCACGACCTGAGCCTCGACGCCTTCCGTACCGTCCACGGCGTCGGTTACATCTACGACGTCAAGGAACCGGAATAAGACCTACTCGACCGGGGTCACCCAGTCAAAGGAGGCATGCGCCTCAAGCTCCTCGATGGTGGTAAAGCCGAGAAGCACCTTCTTCAAACCGTCATAGCGCAAAGGACGGTAGCCGACGCGGGCCGCTTCGGCCGCTAATTTCTGGTCGCCGGCCCCTTGGGCGATCAAGGTGCGCAACGCCTCGGTGATGAGAACCAATTCATGGAAGGCAATCCGGCCATGGTAGCCAGTCTCACGGCAGTGGGGACAGCCGCGCCCATGATAGAACACAGGACTCTCCACTTGATCCGCATCGTAGAAATAGTTAGCCAGAACTTCAGGGTCCGGCGTATAAGCTTTCTTGCAAGTCTCGCAGATACGCGCAGCCAGGCGCTGGGACATGACTGCCAGAATCGAGGGTGCGACCATGTAGGGCTCAATCCCGATTTCAATGAGGCGTACCACCGCCTGAATCGCATTGTTCGTATGCAGGGTCGAGAAGACCAAGTGACCGGTCAAGGCAGCCTCCGTGGCGATCTTGGCCGTCTCCAGGTCGCGAATTTCCCCGACAAGAATAATATCCGGATCCTGACGCAGAAGAGAACGGAGCAAGGTGGAAAACTTAAGATCGATGGAGGCGTTCACCTGCGACTGGATGATGCCTTCCATCCGCGTTTCGACCGGATCCTCAATCGTACAAATATTATTTTCCGGCGTGTTCAGCTCGTGTAAGGCCGCGTAAAGCGTCGTGGACTTGCCGGAACCGGTCGGCCCCGTGACAAAGATCATACCGTTCGGGCTCTTGATCACCCGCTTGAACGGCTCCAGCACCGCTGGGGAAATGAACATCTGGTCCAGCGTCTTGAAATCCTTCTTGCCGGTCAGGGCCAGAATACGAAGCACCAGCTTCTCCCCGTTGATCGTAGGGATACAAGACACCCGGAAATTCACCTGTTCGGTGCCCAGCGGAAGAGAGAAGCGGCCGTCCTGCGGAAAGCGCACCTCCGCAATGTTGAGGTTGCAGAGAATCTTGATCCGGGACTTCAGCGGAGCATACAGCGCGCTGGCAATTTTGAAAATATCCTGCAAGCGACCGTCGATACGAAAGCGGATATTGGTGTAATCCTGACGAGGCTCGATGTGGATGTCCGAAGCCCGCTCCTTGATCGCCAGGTACAGAAGGGAATTGCAGAGATTGATAATCGACTGGGATTCACTCATGCCCGCGAGCTCTTCGGGCTTGAGTTGCGCCAGGATCGTACCTTGGCTCGACTCCAGCTGGTCGATCAATTCATGCACGCTCTTCTCCGAACCGTAATGCAGCTCGATGGCGTGGTGCACCTCGGCATTGAGGCAAAACACCGGACTGATCTGCTTGTTCGTTATCGCAGCGAGTCGATCCACCAGAGGCTTGTTATTCGGATCCGGCATCGCTACAGTGAGCGCCCCCTCGATCTCGTAGAGCGGCATCACATTCCCCTTGCGTGCGATCTCAAGCGGGATACTGGCAACCGCCGAATCGCTGATGATGGTCGAGAGCGGATCCACATAGGCAAACCCGATACGTGTGCTCCATATCTTGCAGGCCACGTCCTTGGCCACCAATTCCTCGTCGATCAGGTATTCGATCAGGTCCAAAGTGCCCTCCTCCGCCGACTGCAGGGCCAAATCATAAACCTGATTGGAGAGAATGATATGCTGTTTTTCCAGTTCTTCTCGAATCGTCAGGCTCATGACTTCTTCTTTATGCGTTTGCGGTTGCTGAACATCTTTTCGATTTCAGTATGGTCGATGAGCTCGCGTCCCAGCGCTGAAGACTTTCGCTCATTGCGGACCTCATCCAACATGGACCGCAGCGAATAACGGACCTCCTGCAATTTAACTGGTTTGGGATCGGTAGTAGTCGGATCGCTCATGGTTTAAGAGTTAAGAGTTGGTAGTTTACTTTGCCTAGTCTTCCTCCCAGATCTCCCGGATAAGTTTATCCAGCAACTCGATGATCTGTTCCTTCGGTGTATCCTTGCGGATGTAATGGGACGCACCTAGTTCCACGCTCTGCTCCACGGCCTGCCGAGAAGCCACCGATGTGGTCATCACAACGACCGCTTCCTCGTCATGCTGCATAATGAGCTCAAGCGCCTCGAGTCCCTCCATGACAGGCATGTTCACATCCATCAGCACGAGGTCGGGAGTCTGTTCCTTGTAGAGGTCGACCCCGACTTGCCCGTTCTCGGCTTCGAGAAAATCAGTGAAGCCAATCTGCTTCAAAATAAGCTTTAAATACATCCGCAAATGCGGCTCGTCATCAACAATCAGGGCGCGGGTCGGGCGACTCATAGGCGGTATTTTATTCCCTTATCAACGATTGCTGTCGAGAAGAAAGACACGCAGGGGACAAGAAGGCTAACGCAGGTGTATCTACATCGCGATTGTGCCACTTGCGATAGGTGACGAATCGAAGAGACGCACCCGTCATCATCGGTGTTCCCGTAGCATCGCCGGTCACGTCGATGCCCCACATCTGCATCCCGGATCAACACAGCGCCGCGGCCTGCGAGGACCTAGCCTGCCTTCATGAATCGCAGGCATCATGGAGGGACGCGCTTCCGCGCGTCCTCTGCGGTGCAGTCAGTCTGGCCTCGGGCGTCCGCAAGACTGAGCCGCTTCAGGTTTCAGGTCTCAAGTCTCAGCCTTCAAAGCACCCTTCTCCACCACGGTTGTAAGAAAATGATTCTGCCTACCATCATTCTGCCTACCCATCAACAGCACCCGGCGGATAGTCGAAATCAGCCGGCCTATCCCCAGGCCTCTCGGATGGATAGGGTTACCCATGTCTTCGGCCTTTACAAGGGATATCCGTCCCTACCTCCCCAAACAGAATGCGGAGTTGTAAGCATTCGTGCACATCCGTGTCCATGGTCCGGTCTTCCGCAAAGCGGAATCCGGTCATGTCGTCGCTATGCTCCTCGGAACGTGGTTTCAAAACACAGCGCTGCGAGCAGTTCACCGGTGTTGTAAGCATCATTCGACCTTCATCACGTACACGCTAGTCCCGCGTAGTGTACGAAGCGGGATTAACGGTCCTCAAAAAGCAGAATCATGTGTGGCAGAATCACATGTGCACTCCGGGTAGGGTCAGGACATGGGTAACACTTCAGGTCTCAGGCCTCCGCCCTCAGCCTTCCCAACATCCCTCTGTTCTCCCCCAAAAAAGCCCCGCAGGCGAACCGGCGGGGCTTGGAAACTAAGAGCAAATTACTTAGGACGCCTTGATCGGGCAGCAAGCGGCCTTGACCGGCTTGTCGGAGCTCATGCCTTCGGCTTTTTCCTTGTTCGCGCAGCAGGGCTTCTCGCATCCTGCAGGGCAGACCTTCTTCTCGGCTTCAACTGCGTCTTTTTTCACACAGCAAGGCTTCTCGCACCCTTCCGGGCAGGCCTTCTTTTCCATCTTGGCTTCTGCCTTGTGCTCGGCGTCGCCGGTGCCGCACATGCCGCAGTGGGCATTGGCCGTCAGCGCCGCAATTGTCATCAGGAATGGAATCAGTAGTAGCTTCATAATCTGTCAGGTATATGGTTGGTATTGATCTCACACAAGGCTTGGGCTAGCTCCATGTCCTCGCGTAACAATCAGAACGCTAAACCCTCCAAAAAATTTCATAAATTTCAAATTTTCTTAATTTTTCATGCTCGATTGGTTTAAAGACGGCAAGTTCCCGCTCTACCTGGCGCCGATGGCCCGGTTTACCGACATTATGTTCCGGGAATTCTGCAAGGAGCAGGGCGCGGACGTCATGGTCACCGAATTCGTCCAGGCCGATGCGATCATCCGTGACGACCCGCGACTATGGGAAACCGTCGATTTCACCGAAGAGCAACGACCGATGGGCATCCAGATATTCGGCTCAAACCCCGTCACCATGGGACAGGCGGCCCGACTCCTGGTCGACCGCCTCAAGCCCGACTTCATCGACATCAATTTCGGCTGCCCCGCCGACCGCGTCATTTGCATGGACGCCGGCTCCTCCATGCTGCGCAACCCCGACAAACTGGGACAAGTGACTGCCGCCGTGGTCAAGGCCGTCCCCGAGACACCGGTAACGGTAAAAATCCGCACCGGCTGGGACGACGATACCATTGTGGCCCTGCAGGTCGGTAAAATTGTCGAGAACGAAGGCGCACAGGCCCTGGCCATCCACGGCCGGACCAAGGTCCAGGGCTACAGCGGGGAGGCGAACTGGCCAATTATCGCCGAAGTGGCCGAAGCGCTCGTCATCCCGGTCATCGGCAACGGTAACATCCGCTCCGCCGAAGACGTCATCCGTATCCGCGAAACCACCACATGTGCCGGGCTCATGATCGGCCGCGCGGCCCTGGGCTACCCCTGGATTTTCCGCGATATCAAGCACTATCTGAAACACGGCACCATCCCGCCCCCGCCCGGCATCGAAGAACGCTGGGAAACCATTATCAACTACACCCGCGGCATCATGGCACGCCCCTTCCGCCAACAGCGCCACAGCGGCGACCTGGGCTGGATGCGGCCCAAGTTCATCGCCCTGACCAAAGGCATGGAAGGCTCGCGACGCATCCGGGGCGATTTGACCAAGGTCAATCAGATCGAAGACTTGGAACGCATCGCCCGAGCGCACATCGCGAAGTACGGAGAAGGCCTTGCCCGCTAACCACACATTTGCATCAACCTGAAACCCGCCACGCGCACATGACCCGCATCCTTTTTCTCTGCATGGGCAATATCTGCCGCTCCCCGGCCGCCCATTGCGTCTTCCAGCATCTGGTCAACGAAGCCGGCCTGACCGACCGCTTTGAAATCGAATCGGCCGGCACCATCGGCTTTCACGTCGGCGAACCGCCGGATGGACGCATGCAGGCGGTCATGCGCCAACGGTCCATACCGATCATCGGCCGCTCCCGCCTGCTGCAAGCCGAGGACCTCGACTACTACGACTTGATCCTGGCCATGGATAAGGACAACCTCAGGGATGCCCAAGGTCTGGTGGTGGATGAGGCCCGCAAAGCGAAGGTCCGGCTCTTTTGCGAGTACTGCAGGAACAGCCGGAGGCAGGAAGTCCCGGACCCCTACTATGGGGGCGCACGCGGCTTCGAAGATGTGCTGGACCTGATCGAAGACGGTTGCGCCGGACTCTTGGATGCCTTGAAGTAAGCCCATGGCAAACGAACTGGAGCAGGCCATCTGCGCCGCCATCTCCGAGGCCACCGGCGAAACCTTCAAGTGCTCCAGCAGCCGGCACGCCGGCGGCGGATGCATCAACGACGCCCGGATCCTGAGCGACGGCACCCGCCGCTATTTCGTCAAGCTCAACACCGCGGCCAACTACCCCATGTTCGAAGCGGAAGCTGAAGGCCTCAAAGCCATCCTTGCCAGTCGGAGCATTTGCGCGCCCCGACCGGTCACATTGGGCAGCGCCCAAGGCCGCGCCTTTATCGCCATGGAAGCGCTTGAGCTCACGGGCAGCGCCTCGGGCGACTGGTCCGCGATGGGCACACAACTCGCCGCCATGCACCGCCAGACGGCGGATCGCTTCGGCTGGCACCGCGACAACACCATCGGCAGCACCCCGCAGTCCAACCGACGGCACGACACCTGGTCCGCCTTCTTCCGCGAAGAACGGCTGCGCCCCCAACTGGAGCTGGCGCACCGCAACGGCTTCCACTTCGACCGCGCCCAGGCCCTGCTGGAGGCGGTCGACGCCCTCCTCACCGGACACACACCGCCCCCTTCACTACTCCATGGCGACCTCTGGTCCGGCAACGCCGGATTTACCCGCGACGGCAGCCCCGTCATCTTCGACCCTGCCACATATTACGGAGACCGTGAAACCGACCTCGCCTTTACCGAGTTTTTTGGTGGCTTTCCGCCGGAATTTTACCGTGCTTATAGACAAGCCTGGCCGCTCGACCCCGGCTACGAGATTCGTAAAGAGCTTTATAACCTCTATCATGTCCTCAATCACGCGAACTTGTTCGGCTCCAGCTACGCCGGCCAGGCCGGCCAAATGATCCGCTTCCTGCTCGGATAAACCTTTCCATCTTTCACCTTACAATTGTCAGTCACAGATCATGCCCCAACACGATGATATCCGTATCGCCGGGATGCGCCCGCTGCTGCCGCCCGCCATCCTGATCGAAGAAATCCCGCTATCCGAGGAAGCGCTGGCCGTCATCGAGCGCGGCCGCGCCGAGAGCGAGGCCATCCTGCGTGGCGACGACGACCGACTCATGGTCGTGGTCGGCCCCTGCTCGATCCACGACCCAAAGGCCGCCATCGAATATGCCCATACCCTGCTCCCCCTCATGGAGCGCTACAAGGAGGACCTCCAGATCATCATGCGGGTCTACTTCGAAAAGCCGCGCACCGTGGTCGGCTGGAAGGGCCTGATCAACGACCCCGGCATTAATGGCAGCTTCGAAATCAACACCGGCCTGCGCATCGGCCGGCAGTTGCTCGCCGACATCTGCGAGCTCGGCCTGCCCACCGGTGCCGAATTTCTCGATACCATCATCCCGCAGTTCATCGCCGACGCCATCGCCTGGTCCGCCATCGGGGCACGCACCACCGAAAGCCAGGTCCACCGGGAACTCGCTTCCGGACTCTCCATGCCCGTTGGTTTCAAGAACGGCACCAGCGGCAACGTCCAGATCGCGATCGACGCCGTCCGCTCCGCCCGTCAGGGACACTGGTTCCCCTCCGTCACCAAACAGGGCGTGACCGCGATTTTCCAAACCACCGGCAACCCCTCCGCACACGTCATCCTGCGCGGCGGCAACCGAACCGGGCCCAACTACGAGGCCAAGGAAATCGAGCCGATCCTCGAACAGCTGCGCAAAGTCAATTTGCCCCCCTATCTCGTGGTCGACTGCAGCCATGGCAACAGCAACAAGGACTACCGGCGCCAAAGCGAAGTCGCTCGGGTCCTCGCCGAGCAGATTGCCGACGGCCAGACCGGCATTGCCGGCGTCATGCTCGAAAGCCACCTCGTCGAGGGACGCCAGGACTACGACCCCAACAAGGAAAATGTCTACGGCCAAAGTATCACCGATGCCTGCATCGACATGAACGCCACCGATAAAATCCTCGAAGACCTCGCCTCCGCCGTGCGCGAGCGCCGCAAGTAGCCCCGCATCGTCGAGACCTGAGCTGCTTGCGTGGCGTGTCCCGCCTTCGTCCCGACGGCGTGGCGTGCCCGCTTGGAAACTGTCTCAAAAAAAGTTGTCTAGAGCATGCTTGTGTTCAGAGAGTGGTCTGATGGCCGAAGCGCTCGAAGCAGATTGGAATCAGGTTCACTTACTCCCCGCCCAGATCGAGGATTGGATCAGCAGCGATCACGAGGCGCGATATATCCGTAGCTTCGTTGAGGAGCTGGATATGGTCTCATTGGGCTTTGCACAATACTACGGTGGCGGTCGGGGCAGGCCTCCCTACGCGACGCGATTATTACTGCGGGCATGGCTCTACGGTTATTTGCGAAAAGTGCGTTCGACCCGCAAACTGGAGCGGGCCTGTCAGGAAGAGATGGGGTTCATTTGGTTGTGCGGGACGCTCAAGCCCGACCAGAACTCCTTGTGGCGTTTCTGGCGTGCACACCGCAAGCAGATCAAGGAAGTGTTTTTACAGACGCTTAAAATGGCCGTGTCTTTGGATATGATCGGTTTTGTCACCCAGGCTGTAGACGGGACAAAGATCCAGGCGGTGTGCAGTTCACACCGGTTACAGTTCTGAAGGTTATCTGCACGTGATGGAGGATGTGTCGCAGGAAAAAGCCAGTCCGCTGGAGACGCTCTAGCCGCTCGCCGACACCGACTTCCCCCTGAATAAACTCAAAAGTGCATGTTCTCTAAAAACGAAGATTTGACGTTTTAACGCTAAAGCGCTAAAAATGCCTCATGAAACGCGCAACTGTCTACTTCGAAGATGACCTGCACAAGGCATTGAAACTGAAAGCCGCCGAAGCTTCCTCTTCGGTATCCAATCTTGTCAATCAAGCGATACGAGAGGCTTTATCCGAAGATCTTGATGATCTCCAAGCGTTTAGGGATCGAGAAAACGAGCCAACCATGAATTTCGAGACTTTCCTGAAGAGCTTGAAGAGCGATGGCAGACTATAAGATCGAGATCAAGAGGTCGGCCGCAAAGGAACTAGAAAAGATCCAAAAAAGGGACAGAGACAGGATCATTGAAAAGATCCAGGCCTTGGCCGAAGAACCAAGACCTCCTCAGTCCAAGAAACTCTCCGGAGAAGAAAAGTACAGAATCCGACAAGGGGACTATCGAGTCCTCTACCAAATCTACGATGAAGTGATCACTGTTGTGGTGATAAGGATAGCGCACCGGAAAGAAGTATATAATAAATAGAGCACCCGTCAGCCCATACAACTCCAGCCAGCGCTCCGCGTATGGCTTTCAAGATCAAGATCAGGACAAAGCGGCCTTACCCCACCCGTTTCTTGGCCGCCAGTTTGCGGCGCTTGCGCTGGGTCAGGAGCGGCAGGTAGTCCTGTAGCGTGGTCTTCGGCCCATAGCAGAGCAGCTTGTCTCCGTGGTGCAGCTCGTCGTCGCCGGTGGGTGCGGGAAAGTGCTGCCCGTTGCGGTTGATGCTCATGACGATAATACCGCGCTCCTTCAGGCCCGACTGGGTCAGGGGAATGCCATCCAGCTTGGAATTGGCGGTCACGGTGAATTCACTGACGGCATAGCCACGGGCAAAGGAGAGGCGTTGCCGCAGGTCGAGGTCCCCGAAGCGGATATGTTCGGCCAGGTAGCGGATAATCTCACCGGCGATATCCATTTCGCAGGCCGCTTCGATGCCTTCCAGTCCGGGTGAGGAGTTCACCTCCATGATCACCGGGCCATCCTTGCCCTCCAGCATGTCGACGCCGGCGACCCGCAAGCCCATGATCTGGGCTGCGCGGACCGCGGTACGCTCGTAGGCTTCGTCCAGTCGGACAGCCTCGGTCGTGCCCCCGCGGTGAACATTACTCCGAAATTCCTGCCCCTGGGCCCGACGCCGCATGGCGGCCACCACCCGGTCCCCCACCACGAAGGCGCGGATATCACGCCCCCGGCTCTCGGCCACAAACTTCTGGATCAAAACGTTCTGCTTGGTGCTCTGGAGGGTCTCGACAATGGCCTCCGCGATCTTGTTGGAATCGGCCAGGATCACCCCCACGCCCTGGGTGCCCTCGATCAGCTTGATGATGACGGGCGCCCCGCCGACCTGCTCGATCGCGGGCAGAACATCTTCCTTGCGCGAGACAAATGCGGTCTGGGCGATGCCGATGTCGTGGCGGCTCAGGACCTGCATGGAGCGGAGCTTGTCGCGGGAAATACCGATCGCGGCGGAGGAATTGAGACAAAAGACCCCCATCTGCTCGAACTGGCGGACCACGGCGGTGCCGTAGAAGGTCACGGAGGTGCCGATGCGGGGAATGATCGCGTCGTACTCGCTCAGGTTCTTGCCCCGGAAAGTCAGGTGGGGTGACTTCGGCTCGACGAAGATGCCGAACTTAAGCGTATCCAGGACCTTGACCTGGTGGCCGTTGGCCAGCGCCGCCTCGCGCAGCCGCCGGGTGCTGTAGCAACGGGGATTCCGTGAGAGGATGCCGATCTTGAGTGATTCCAAAGACATAAGAAAGAAAGGTTGCCAGTGTCGGGAGCGGACGACTGAGGTTCAGGTCGCGCGGGGCTTTCGCCGGGGCCCATGCACATATTTGTCACTGGAGTCGACCAGGTAGCGGCCGGCCAGGGCGTGGCGGCCGAGCAAGGCCCGGCAGATCATGCGCTGGCGGTTCACCAGGCTGAACTCGACCGGGTGCTTGCGTGTGCCGATCTGCACGGAGGTCCGCACCACAAAGCGCTCCTGCACCACCCCGTTGCTGGAACGGATACGGGAGCTGCGGACGATATCGGCCACCACGGTCGGACCGGCGCCACGATTCTTACGGTCGAGCACGATGGTAAACTCCACCTTGTTGCCGGGCACCCGCCGCATCGAGCTAACGTCCAGCGCCGAGCCGCGCGCACCGGTATCAGCTTTGGCCAGAAGCGAGCGCACCCCCCATTCAGGCAGATGGATGACTTCTTTCCAACCGATCGTTTGCAAGGCGGAGCCGGCGCGGTGTTTCAGGGAGGGCGTACTCACGTGAGGTTAATATGAGGGAAATGCGAGCCAGTGCAAATGACGCGCGCTTCATAATGCGCCAGTCAAAAATGCCCCGCCGCGGAAATTTCCCCACGGGCGAACGGTCCCGCTCAAGATGCGCCCCCCTCATCCGGCTCACGCCGGATGCTACGATTTCAAGTCGATGACCGATTCTCTTAATCTTAATCCCAAAAGCGTAGCTCAAAGAGTACGAGTAAGACAAAAACTACCCCCCTCGAAACACCCGATTCCCGCCGCGCGGAAGGGTACAAGAAGCGCCGGTGTCGAGACCGCTTTCTAGCTGCTAAACTGGGGCAGGCGGGTCTTTGTGTTGATCGAAATGCTGCCCTCGCCGCGCAGGAGCGCCAGCAATTGCTTGCCGCAAAACTCGGCCCGCCAGCCGCGTAGGATGTGATGCTCGGCCGGATCGGCATCTTCCGCATCCAGCACCAACGCGGTGATGTCAGCCCGGTTCCCGATCAGGGCGGGATCGATCTGGGCGGCCATGCAGGTGCCCTTTGTGAAGGCCAGGGCAAAATCAACCCGGGCCTCATAGCCGTCGTCCGGTTGCGGCCCCTTGGGACGGGCGTTGGGCAAGTCCGGCAGCTCGCCGTTGCGCCCCCGCTCAATGGCGGCCCAAAGCGCGTCGCGGTTGTGTTTGAGTGACTTTTCACTCAGCCCCTTCAAAGGCTTGAGGTCGTCGATTGTGGCGGGCGGCTGCTTGGTCAACGAAATGATGGCATCGTCGGACAGCACGAAACTGCGGGGCAGGTTGCGCTTGCGAGCCTTGTGCTCACGCCAGGCGCCCAGGGCGCGCAGGACCTCGCGCTGTTGATGCGTCAGGGAACCGCTCTTGCGCACTCGCGGCATTTCCAGGTCGGGATCCCGCTCTTCGTACAGCGTCGGCTCCTCGTACTCGCTCATCTCGTCGAGTATCCACTTCTTGCGCCCCAACTTTTCCGCCTTTTCCATGATTCGCAGCATCAACTGGGTGGAGTAACGGACATCCTCCTCCGCATATTGGACCTGACGGTCGGTCAGGGGGCGGGCCAGCCAGTTCGACTGCGTCTCAGACTTGGCCAAGCGCACCTTCAACAGCGTCTTGAGCAGCTCACTCAAGGAGATCGTCGAAGCCAGTCCGACAAATCCGGCCGAACGCTGGGTGTCGAAGATATTTTTCGGATAGGCCCCGCAGGCACGCTTCAGGATCGTCAGGTCCTGCTGCGCATCATGGAGGATCTTTACCGTATCGGGATCGGACATCAGCTTGGCAAAAGGCGACCAGTCCTCGATTTTCGGTGCATCAATCAGTTCCGCATGCTCGTCCGGATAGCCGATCTGCACCACGCCCAGGGTGGGATAATAGGTGCGGTCCCATACAAACTCCGTATCTATCCCTACGGCTCCCGCTTTCAATGCGCGCTGCACTGCTTCTTCCAGAGCTTCTGTCGTCGTAATCATTCGCCCTAAGTCAGTTGGAAGCGGAGGTTTTTGAAAAGGAGATTCTTTAAAGAAATCGCCCATCCCCACACAAAACCCGTCCGCAGAGTTTCCCGCGGACAGGCCTTTGCGCATTGACCTCCCCCCCGTCGACTGGCGAGCATGTCCCGCGATGAAACGGCTATTTCCACTATTGGCGGGGGCCTGCGCCCTGCTCTACCACACCGGCTGCCAGACTTCACCCAACCTGAACGCAGTCACATGGATGCAGGACGCAGGGGAATACCGTGCGCTCTGCCTGCAGGCCTTCAACCTCGCCACGGCTGCCTACGACCAGGCGGCGAAAGCGAACGAGGGCCCACTCGCCGTCATGGTCGACCTCGATGAAACCATGCTGGACAACAGCCCCTATGCGGCCTGGCAGGTGCTGGGCGACCACGATTACGAGCCCGCGACCTGGGACCAGTGGGTCCGCGAGGAACAGACGCCCGCCCTCCCCGGCGCCCTCGAGTTCGCCCAATACGTCACCCGCAAGGGCGGCACCATGTTTTACGTTTCCAACCGCTCGGATGCGACCTACGAGGCCACCTTCAACAATCTGGTACGACTGGGATTCCCCGGAGTCAACGACCAGACCCTGCTCCTGAAAACCGACAGCTCGAACAAGGCCCCCCGCCTCGCATCCATCGAAGCCGCCGGCTACAAGATCGTGCTTCTGCTCGGGGACAACCTCAACGATTTCCCCGAACTCGGGACCTACCATCAACTCAACGACGCCCGCCAGGCCGCGGTCGACGCCCGGCGCGGGGATTTCGGGAAACGCTTCATCCTCCTCCCCAACCCGTCCTACGGCGACTGGGAGCCCGGGCTCGCCGGGGATTTCTACCAGCAGGACGCCGCCGGACAAAACCGGCTCCGCCGGGAAAGCCTGCGCCCGTGGGCCGGTCCGCGTTAGACAAGCCACGATTCATGGAACTTCGCTGCAGGCCTAGGGATCCAAACCCAGTCCCGCATCTACGGTATTTCTGCTTCGCTTAAGGATTGTTATCCCCCTTTGTATCATAATGCTATCCTTCATTTGATGGACTCCGATACCAGTATTTCAGTCAAGAACCTCACCCGTCACTACGGGGCCCTCACTGCGATCCAGAATGTCAGCTTCTCGGTGAAGCGCGGTGAAGTGGTCGGCTTCCTCGGCCCGAACGGCGCCGGCAAGAGCACCACCATGCGTATTTTAAGCGGGATCATGAGCGCCAGCTCGGGCAGCGCCTATGTGGCCGGCCTCTCCGTTTCCCAGAATCCGCACGAGGTGAAGCGCAAGATCGGCTACATGCCGGAAAACAACCCGCTGCCCAATGACATGCGGGTGGTCGAGTACCTGCGCTTCCGCGCACGCCTCAAGGAAGTGCCCGGCCGCAAGCTCCGCAGCACCGTCCAGGAGGTCATGGAAATCTGCGACCTCGCCCGCACCGCCCGCCGCAAGATCATCGGCACCCTCTCCAAAGGCTTCCGCCAGCGCGTCGGGATCGCCGACGCCCTCCTCGGCAATCCGGAAGTCATCATCATGGACGAGCCCACGATCGGCCTCGACCCCCACCAGATCCAGGGCATCCGCCGCCTCATCGACAGCCTGCGCGGCAAGCTCACCGTCGTGCTGTCCTCGCACATCCTTCCGGAAATCGAACGCTCCTGCGACCGCGTCATCATCATCAACCGCGGCCGCGTCGTGGCCTGTGGCAGCAGTGCCGACCTGCGGGACGAGTTCCTCCCCGGCACCCGCTACCAGATCGATCTGGAGGGCGACGTCCAGACCGCCCTGCAACACTTGAAGCAGGACGGGATCGCGTACGAACTGAAGGAGGAACAAAAGCTCAGCGACACACTCAGCCGCCTCATCCTCAGCACGGAGGGCAATGGCGAAACCGGCCCGCGCCTGATCCAGTCCTTCGGCCGCTCGGCCAACTGCACCCTCCACAGCCTCGCGCTCAAAGAGCCCAACCTGGAGGAGATCTTCCTCGCCGCCACCCGCCGCTCCTGGGAGGAAACAATCGATAACAAGCCCACCGCCAAGATGATCCAGGCGGAAACCGCCGAAAGCACCGGCACCAAGACCGAGTCTTAACCATGCGTTCCTATTTTATACTGCTAAAGCACGAGCTCAGGATGCTGCTGATCAATCCCGCGACCTACATCGCGGCCGTCCTCTTCCTCTGCCTCATGGGCGTGATCTACTGGACCATCCTCCGCGGCATGGTCAACGCCCCCGAGGAGGAACTGCCCGCAATCCAGTTCTTCAAAAGCTTCTGGCTGCCGGTCTTCTTCGTCGTTCCGCTCCTGACCATGCACAGCTTGGCAGGCGAACGGAATGCCGGCACCCTCGACAGCCTGATGACGACCCCGACCTCACGCTCGGCCATCATTCTCAGCAAATTCACCGGAGCCTACCTCTTCTATATGCTGCTTTGGTGCGCCACCCTGGGCTTTCCTTTCCTCACCAGCACCTTTTTCCCGAACTCCGTAGAGCGTGAAGTGCTCCTCGACCCCGCCCCCATCATCGGCAGCCTGCTCTTCATCGCAACCAGCGGCATCCTCTTCATCGCCATCGGCATCTTCGCCAGCAGCATCACCCGTAGCCAGCTGGTCGCCGGCATGTTGAGCTTTACCTCGCTCTTCATGGTCATCGTCGGGGGACAACTCCTCTTCTATTTCTATGGCAGCGGCGAACAACTCGCAGACTGGTTGGAAACGATCCTGAACTACCTGCAGACCTTCAAGCACCTCGATGACTTCGCCAGCGGCGTCGTCGACACCCGTCCCTTTTTCTATTACACCAGCCTCGGATGCCTCCTGCTCGGCCTCTCCACGCTCGTAATCGAAGCTAAAGCCTAATGTCGAACAGCCGCTTCAACGATTTTCGCACCGCACGCCAGTTCCGGGCCCTCAACCGGATCCTGCAAATCATGCTGAGTATCAGCCTGATTATCGCACTCAATTACCTGGCCGCGCGCTATTTCACACGCTTCGACCTCACCCAGTCGGGCAATTACAGCCTCGCACCGGAATCCAAGGCCTACATCCGGGCCCTCAGCCAGCCGGTGGAGATCATCATCACGATCCCGCAAGATCCGGATGTCCAGGAACTGAGGCAAATCCACCGCCACCTCGACAAGTTACTCAGGGCCTACGATGCGGAAGGCCGCATACAGGGCAGGCAAATGGTACGGGTCGAGTACGTCGACATCTACAAACAGCGCCAACGGGCCCAGGAACTCTCCAATCAGTATAACCTGACCCAGGAAAACATTATCCTGATCGCCAACGGCACCCGCAGCCGCGAAATCCGGCAGGCCGACCTCTACAAAGTCGTCGACGGCGAAATCGCCGGCTTCCAGGGAGAAAAGGCCATCACCTCCGCCATACTCGAAGTGGATACGGAAAAGACCGACAAGCTCTACTTCCTCGTCGGCCACGGCGAGATGCGACTGGACGATGTGGACCCGCTCCGCGGCCTCTCCCAACTCGAAAGCTTCCTGCGTGAGCGCAATTATACCCTCGCCACTCTTGACCTTTCGGTCGACGAGAAAGTCCCGGAAGATGCCGACCTAATTGTCATCCCTTCCCCGCAAGCCAGCCTCCTGCCGGAAGAAGTCGAAAAGCTGCGCCGCTACATGACCGAGCGCAACGGCCGCATGATTGTCCTGATCGATCCGGGCCGCCGCCATGGCATGGACGAGCTCTTCTATGACTGGGGGGTGCTGGCGGACGACATGGCCGTCGTCGACACGGGCCCCGACTTCAGGGCCCAGGGGGGTGACATTATCATCCGCCGTTTTGCCGAACACCCGATCACCGAACTGCTGGTCAGCTACCAGATCACCGCGCTGTTCGGCCTGCCCCGCCCGGTCCGGACCGATCCGCTCTCCGTGAATGACCAGCGCCTGGAAGTCACACAGCTGATCGGGACCTCCGAAGCAAGCTGGGCCGAACGCGACTACCGCAGCCAGAACCCGGTCGTGTATGATGCCGGACGCGACCTGCGCGGGCCCATCAGTATCGCCACGGTGTCCACCCGCAGCACCGGTTCCGGCCTCGGGATCAATATTCCCGGTGGCCGTCTTGCGGTCTTCGGCAATTCCGACTTCATTGCCAACAACCGCCTGCGCACCTTCGGCAACCGCACCCTCTTTTTCAACACCTTGAACTGGACACTCGACCGGATCAACCTCCTCAACATCCAGACACGGCCACTGGAAAGCTATCAGATCGTGATGAGCAAGAACGACCAGAAGAACCTGCTCCTCTACTTTGCCATCCTCCCGGTTGCCACCGGTATCTTCGGGCTCTTTATTTACCTCCTCCGCCGCCGCTAAGCCGATGCGTTTCAAATTCACCATCTTTCTCCTCGCCCTGAATCTGATCACCTTCGGGCTGATCTATTACCTGAGCCACCAGAGCAGGCAAATCGACGCCCGCATGGGAGGCCTGTCCGGACAAATCGGGCGCGAGATCGTCGATGCGGACCGGATCGAGCTGCGAGGGAAGGAGTTGGGCAACCCGCGGGTCCTCGAACGGGATGGTGCCAACTGGACCATTACGCAACCGCTCCAATGGCCGGCCAACTACTTCGCCATCAACCGGATCCTGAACCAGCTGCAATTCATCGAGGAGGAAGCCTCTTTTTCGGTCGAGGAGATCCGCAATGCCGGACAAAGTCTCGGCGACTATGGACTGGATAACCCGGCCCTGCACCTGATCATCGCCGAGGGAGAGGAATCCATCGACCTGGCCATCGGCACCACCACCGAAATCGGCAACAACGTCTATCTGCTCGGCCCCAAAAAAGAAAACATCTTCGTCGTCAGTCGTGCCATCATTGACAGCCTGATCATCGACCTGTCCGACCTGCGCACCCGTCAAATCTTCAGTATCCCGGTCTTCGAAGTGGATGCCCTCAGCCTGCAGATGAACGCCTCGGGCGCATCCGGCAACGGCGAACTGAAAGTCCGTCTAGCACGGACCAACAACGGATGGCTGTTCGAGTCCCCCTTGACAGCCGAAGCCGACCCGACCCTGGTGACCAACACCATCAACCAACTGACCGCCGCAAAAGTGGTCCGCTTCCCCGAAGGACGCGACCCTGTCCTGCAAGGTCTCGAAACCCCGGCCATGCGTGTGACGCTCAACGGGAACAAACGCCGGCAAACCCTGCTGATCGGCAACCTGGATCCCAATGCCACGGGCGAGCCCAGCTACTTTGCTAAGCTGGAGGACAACCCCACCGTCTTTACCGTCGAGGCCAAGGCCTTCGACGAACTACGCGAGGCCCAGGAAGCCCTGCGCGAACGCAACTTCATGAATTTCGATCCGGACGCCCTGAACGCGATCAACATCACCGAGAGCGGCCGGGAGATCCGCCTGCAGCGCCTGGAAACCGGAGAAGACTGGCAGGTCATCCAAAGCAGCGAAGGCGGCAATATCCAACCCTACCGCGCCGACCCCGAAGTCGTCGATTCCCTGATCGACAACTTGAAAAACCTCCGCGCCAGCAGCTTCATCGCGGACGCGCCGGCTCCGGCCGACCTCGCACGATACGGCTTCAACAACCCGCGACGTATCGTGAAACTCTCCCTCGACAACGCCCCGCCGATCACGCTGCAACTCTCGCATCCGGACGATGAGAATGAGCTCCTCTATGCCCGCAACACGCAGGCCGACTTCATCTATGCCGTCGAACGCCGGCCCACCTGGCGCATGCTCCCGCTCAACGCGCTCGACTACCGCAGCCGCACCCTCGAGACCCTCCCGGAAGCCGCCCGCATCCGCAACCTGAAGCTGGAGCGCATCAGCGACGGCGAGGTCCTCTTCGACCTCCAGTTACCGGAGGGTAGCATTTGGGGCACGCTCTTGGCCGAACAAGACGAAAAGGAAGCGGAAGCCATCCAAACACTGCTCAATGCCGTCCGCAAGATGGTGGTCAAGGCCTACCTCAAGGAGAATTATGCCGATAGCTATGTGCTCGACCCCGACACCTCGCTGCCCTGGCTCTACCGTTTGAGCGCGGAAATCGTGCTGCCGGGCGACGGGACCGACCGGATCGACACCCGCACCTATGTCTTTACCAAGCGGCAGTCGGGCACGCAGCAGGTCTGCGGTTCCAAGCAACTCGACAGCATCTTCCAACTGCCGCAGCCATTGATCGACGCACTCTATGTCTTCATCGAGGACATGCCGCTCCCGCCGGAAGCGAAGGAAACCGACGTCCCCACACCTTCAGTACTGGAACCAGTCCCCGAACCGGCCAAAGCCGACGAGATCCCAGCGGAGGCGGAGACGAAGGAAGCCCCCGAAGCCTAAGCCAATCGAGCCATGTCGAAACGCCGGAAACTCAAATGGGCAGGCCTGCTTGAGCTGCTCTTTGACTCCGGCCTGCTTGTGCTGTTCGTGGCTCAGGCGTTTATCGCGGGCTGCCTCCTTACCTACGGCTACATCCCGCTACCCAAGGAAAAGCTGAACCGGGAAGTCTCGGGCAAATTGCCGCCCGGCCTGCGGGTCGAGGCCGACAGCTACCGGCTGAACATGAGCGGCAAGATCGAACTGGCCGGCTTGAAGATACTCTCCGAAGACAGTTCGCTACCCTTATTCGAAAGCGATGGCATCGTGGTCGATATCGCGCTCGGCGAAGGCCATATGCTAAAGCCGGAGTTGGTGGATATATCGATCGCAAACGGCACCTTGTACCTGCCGGCAGTCTACTCGCCAGACGGAAAACGCATCACCGCGCTGGAGCGGATCTCCATGCGTATCAGCAGATCTGATACAAACTACGTGATTGAGAACATCGCCGCCATGCATGAGAATGTGCGGCTGCGCGGTTCCATCGAATGGCCCAGCGACCGAATCCCCCAAAAGGCCGTAACCGGGCCCGGTCAACCGAAAGGCCACGCGCTCCGCAGCTTTTACAAATTCATCGCCCGCGCCGCGCTCGCGAAAGACCAGTTGGACTTCCTCACACGACCGACGGTGGCCTTTCAGTTGCGCCCCGGCGAGGACGGTGCGGTCCAGGCACTCGTCAACGTATCCAGCCGGAAGCTGGAGCACGCCCGCACCGTCGGCGAGGACCTTCGCATTCGCACCGAGCTCAGCATCAGCGAGGACAACATCCTCAGCCAGACCCAGATCAAGGTCTTTGCCCGCACCCTGCAGCTGCCGGACTACCAAACGGAAATCCACGGCCTGACCGCATACCTGAGGCAGGAGGCATGGGAATCTTTCCGGCAGGGCCTCATCCCGGAATTCTCCCTCGCGGCGGAAGACTTGGTCGCCTACGGCATCCCCATTGAATCGCCTGTCGTCTCGGTCGACCTCAAGGCCTTCCCCTTGGTGAAACTCGAAGGCACGACACGCGGACTCAAGGGCGCGGCCAAAGTGCGGGCCGACATCAACCTGCTGGAGCAGAGCGGAACGATCCAAGCCGATGGCAGTCTCGACCTGCTGCCTCTCCTGCCCGACAAGATACGTACCGCCTTGCCCTCCATCCGGATCGACCGGAAACCGGACTACCAGCTCCGGGTCAACCTGGCCTCCGGCTGGAGTCTGGAGCGCGCACAATTGAAGGCCCGGGTCAACGCGATCCGGGTCGCCGAGCTCGCCTTCGATTACATCGGAGCCGAGCTCTCACTCGAGGACGGCCAGATCCAACTCGACCACACCTACCTTAGGCGAGGACGGCAATGGCTCGACCTCGGCGTCGGGTTCAACCTCGACAGCAAGGACTATGGCATCTCGCTCGTCGGCTTCGGCAACCCAAAGGATTACAGCCCGATCCTGCCCCGATGGTGGAAAGCCATCTTCCGGGACTTCGAATTCAGCCGGCAAAGCGCCGGGATCGGCGATTTTATCATTTACGGCAACGGACAGAATAAGGTCGCCGATTTGTACTATGGATCCGCGGTGGCGAGTTCGGTCACTTTTCGCGATGTCTTGCTGGAGGAAGGCAGCCTGGTCGTCCGCGGACGGGGCCGCTATGCCGAAGTACACGACCTGGATGTGCGCAACAAGGGGGGCTGGATCAAAGGGGATGTCACCTTTACCTCCAGGGCCGATGCGATACGCGCCCCCGTTTCAGTCCGGCTGGACTTAGATGCCAAAATCGCACTGGAAGATGCGGCCAAGCTATTCGGGGGGAACATCTCGGGCTTGATCCGGGAATTTGAAAGCGAGACCTCGCCACGGGCCACGCTGAATGCCGCCATCTTCAACACCTCCGCCTATCCGGCCTACGCCGGACGCAGCTATTTCGACCTGGCGGTCTCTAGCCCCCAACCGATCCGCTTCAAGGACGTACCGTTCGACCGTCTGGCCCTCGACGTCCACGGTCGCGACGACATGGTTCACCTGCGCAATGTCGAGTTCGGCTATGCCGATGGCAACGGAACCGCCGAGGCGGACATTCTGCTCGCCGATAAAGCGAAACCGGAGCTTCGCTTTGTCTTCAATCTGGAAGATGCCGACGAAACGCAGGCCATCCGGGACCTCCCCCAACTCAAAGGTGTCGAAAGCTCGCTGGATACGATGAAAGGCGAGAACATCGACCGGAATCAGCGCGAAAAAACCCGCCTCAACCTCGATCTGCATGCCAGGGGCCCGCTCGATGACTTGTACCAATACGACGGATTCGGCTCCTTCACCATACAGGGCGACCGCATCGGCAACATCGACCTGCTGGGCCCGCTGTCAAGGGCCTTGAACAAGGTGCATCTCAGCTTCACATCCTTCACGCTGGACCGTATGGCCGGCGACTTCCGCTTGAGAAACAATCGCATACGGTTCAATCCCCTGCTGGTGACAGGACCCCGTACCCGGGTCGAAGGCAAAGGTACGGTCCTACTCCCCAAGCAGGAACTGGACATGGAGTTAAGCGTATCCCTGTTCAGCAATTTCGGGCGCCCCGACACCACGATCGGTAAGATTAGCGACCGACTCAACCCTCTCCCCACACTGCTCAAGTTTGAACTGACCGGCACGATTCAGGACCAGCAACTTCGTTCCGTCTACGACCCCCGGAATCTCATCCCCGGGCTCTGATCCCGGTCTTGTATCCCGTTTTCCACGGAGGCTTCAACGTGACTTCCTGACCAGCATCCGTCCGGCCTCAATGCCCGACTTGGCCGCACCGCCAATCGAACCGGGCCCGAAACCATCGCCGGCCACAGTCAGCCCGTTCAAGGCATCCCGGAAGAACGGCCCCTCGGCCGGATTCAGGGGATAGGCATAGCCCCAGCGGTGGCAGGCAAAGTCCACCACGGAAGCTTTCAGCAATGCCCGGGCTGCCTCAACCAGTAGCGAACCGCACAACTCATCCGGGGAGTCCCAGTGCAAGTCGGCAAAGCGGGTGTCGGCATGGACCGTCACACTGGGCACCTCCGGCGAGATCCCCTTGACTTGGTTGTCTGAAATCCATGCAAGCGGGAATTGCTCAACCTTACGGGCACCGGGTGCCGGCAGCTCGCTGGGCCCGTCCAGAATCAACAGCGCGGAAAGCCCCCGCGCATAGCGGACCTCCTGCAGCGCCTTCCACTCCGCACCGGTCATTTTGAGACCAGATCCCTTCAACAAAGCCAATGTTTGAGGCAGCGGTGCGGTCAGGACCAGTTCAGCGGCCTGGTACGCATTGCCACTTTCCGTCTGTGCCCGCCATACACCCGCTTCATGCTTCAAGCCGGTCACATTTTCAGAGCAATGCACCTCCAGCCCCTCGGCCAAGGCCTTCGGAACATCCGTCATGCCATGCACACCACAATAGCGCGGATGCCCGTCTTTCAACTTGCCGTCCGCTGAATTCCGGAACCACTCCTTGATCAGTCCGGCTTCCAGCCAGGCATCCACATACTTCTGGATGGCCGACTCCCGGAGCGTCAAAAACTGGGCCCCATAGTCCAGTCGCGCACCGGACATGCGCCGGGTCGCCATTCGGCCGCCCACGCCACGCCCTTTGTCCAGGACGCAAACGCTGCGCCCTGCCTGCTTCAATTCCGTGGCGCAAAGCAAGCCGGAGATGCCCGCCCCCACAACCAAAACATCCGATGTTTTCATATGCTATCTGTCAGTGTCATTCAGTTCAGCCTCTAGTGCAGACTGAAGTGAGGGACTTTTCCACTCAAAACCGACAGATTGAAGTTTTGCGGGTTTGAGCCGGAGATCCGCAAGCACCGTCTCCGCCGCCATTTCCCCAAACAGGGCTTTGACCATGAAGCCCGGTACAGGCAAAGCGCTGGGACGCCCCAAGACCCCCGCCAACACTTCCGCAAAGCGTTGATTGCTCACCGGCTCCGGGGAAACCGCATTCAGCGGCCCACTTAGGCTGCAGTCTTCGATGGCGAGCAGGTAGATCCGGACCAGGTCCGGCAATCCAATCCAGCTCACCTGCTGCCGCCCCGATCCGACCCGCCCCCCGAGACCGGCCTTGAAGGCTGGCAGCATCTTCGCCAAGGCGCCCCCTTTGGCGCTCAAAACCATCCCGGTCCGGACCTGTACCGTCCTCACCCCGGCATCCGCCAGCCCTTGAGACGCACCCTCCCACTGCCGGCACACCTCGGCCAGAAATCCGTCGCCGGACGCAGCCGACTCATCTAATTCCCCTTGGCGTACCGCCCCGTAGTAGTTGGAGCCCGACGCCTGGACCAGGGCCGGTCGTCCCTCCGACTCCAGTATGGCGTCCACCAACAATTGGGTACTCTTCACCCGGCTCTCCAGGATCCGGCCCTTGACCACACGGGTCCACCGTTGGGCCACCGCTTCACCCGCCAGATGTACCACCACATCCACGCCGTCCAGCGCCCCGGCTTCCAATTGCCCCGCTTCCACATCCCAGAGCACATCCCCCTTCGAACGCGACAGTGTCCGCACCCGGTGCCCGCGGGCACGCAAGGCCTCACAAAGGGCGGAGCCCACCAGGCCACTCGCCCCCGAAACCAGTATTGTTTGCACCGAGTCCTTCATCCGGAATGACACCTCTGCCTAATACATCCCCCAAAGGCCCGAAAAGCTTACAGCATCCGCTTCGCGTATCCCGCCCCAACACCCACAAGCGTTGTACAGGTTCAGGTGATAGGTAACACTTCAGGTCTCAGGTTTCCCAACAGGCCTTCGTGGACGCGCGGAAGCGCATCCCTCCAGTTTTTCACGCAAGCTAATCATTGATGCCTCACCTCAATGGAGGGACGCGCTTCTGCGCGTCCGCCGCAGGGTTGTAAGCCTCATATTGCAGCTTCACTCAACGGGAGATGGAGGAGAGTCGATATCAGCCCCCCATCCTTAGGCCTCTCGGACGGATAAGGATTGTCCGTCCCTACCTCCCCAACAGCATGCAGCCCTGCAAGCATCACAACCCTAGCGAGTTGTAAGCAATCATTCTGCCACAAATCATTCTGCCGCCCCCATCACCATTGTAAGCATCATTCGACCTTCACCGGCGTGGTAACCCATTCACGTACATTCACGTACATTCACGTACATTAACGGTTCTCAAAAAGCAGCGTTGCCAGCCCCTCAAACCCCACACCGTTGTAAGCATCATTCTGCCCCTTCATCTACCGCCTCAGCAGACAGTCGATAGCAGCCACCAATCCTTAGCCCTCTCGGACGGATAGGGATATCCGTCCCTACCTACCCAAAAGTATGCGGTGTTGTAAGCATTCGTGCACATCCGTGTGCATTCGTGGTTTCACAACACAGCGCTGCGAGCAGTTCAACGGCGTTGTAAGCCATTCACGTACATTAACGTACACGCTAGTCCCGCGTAGTGTACGAAGCGGGATTAACGGTTCTCAAAAAGCAGCGTTGCCAGCCACTCATGCCTTGAACTGCTCGAAGGCTTTGAGCGCCTGATCGCGGCCCGCGCTGTGCTCGATCACAGGCAGCGGGTAGTTCTCCCCCAGCTCGAGTCCCGCATGCTCCAGAATGCCCTCAGGCGCTTCCCAGGGCGCATGGATGTATTTGGCTGGCAACTTTTTCAATTCCGGCACGAAACGTTTCACATAATCGCCGTCGGGATCGAATTTCCGCCCCTGGAGAACCGGATTGAAGACCCGGAAATAAGGGGCGGCATCCGCACCGCAGCCGCCGCTCCATTGCCAACCAAGGGTATTGCTGGCCAGATCCGCATCCACCAGGGTGTCCCAGAACCATCGGGCACCGGTCCGCCAGTCCTGCAAAAGGTGCTTCACCAGCAGGGACGCGACAATCATACGCACACGGTTGTGCATCCAGCCCGTCTTCCAGAGCTGCCGCATGCCGGCATCCACGATCGGATAGCCAGTCCGGCCTTTCTGCCAGGCCTGCATCAGCCCCGCGTCCTTCTGCCAGGGAAAGTCCTCGTACTGGGCCTGCAAGGGATGATCCGGTGTATCCGGAAAATGATACAAAACGTAGTAGGCAAATTCACGCCAGTAGAGTTCTTTCAGGTAGACCTGCGGCCCCTCCGCCTTCAGGTCGGCGGATTGCCGCAAGTGATGCGCGATCTGCCGCGGACCGATCAGGCCCCATGCGAGATAAGGGGAAAGGCAGGAAGTCCCGTCGTGGTCCGGCCGGTCGCGGTCCTCGCTGTACTGTGCGACCGTCGTACCGAGGAACCGCGTCAGCCGGCGCATCGCCGCCGCATCGCTCACCTCCCAGTGCGGTTCGAAGCTGCGGTACCATCGTACCTTCGGCAAAAGTTCAAAGCGATCCAGGGCCACCGTCTGCGGCCATTGTTCGGGAAAATGCAACGCTTCCAGCGCCGGCTCGACCGGCGGCTCCGGCTTGCGGTCCTTCACCGATTTCCAGAAGGGAGTGTAGACCTTGTAGGGGCGCCCCTCTTTCGTACTCACCGTGTGCGGCTCCACCAAAAGACTGCTGTTGAAACGCTTCACCTCGACCCCGCCGGCGTGCAGGGCGCGCTGGATCGCGGCATCCACCTCCCGAAGCGGTGCTTCATAACGCCGGTTCCAGTAGACACGCACCGCTCCCGTCTTCCGGATCAACCCCTGCAAGCACTCCAGGGAGTCTCCCGCCAGAAGGATCAACTTGCCCCCCCGTGCCTTCAAGTCCTCCCCCAGGTGCTTCAAGGCCTGATGCAGCCACCATTTCGAAGCGCCTCCCGGCGCCCAGGCCCCGGCTTCCTCCGGCGCCCAGATAAAGACAGGAATCACCGGACCACCGGCCTCGATCGCCTGTGCCAGAGCGGCGTTGTCGCTCAGGCGCAGGTCCTTGCGAAACCAGACAAGGGTAGGTGCTTCAGGCATATCTATGAGATCAGTCCTGCACCCCTTTCCTTACAAAGCAGCGATGACTTTCTTACGGAATAAGGAATGATCCGGATGCGACAAGGTCGGCTGGCTCCATAGCATCGGACGTCACGCCGATGACCGCTCCAATCAACATCGCACGGTGGCGTGTGAGGACACACGCCCCTACCCAATAGAAAACGCCTCCTCCCTGGCCCGGCGAAGTCTGAGACGAAGACGGGTGCATGCAGGGAAGGCCTGTCACGGCGTATCGGAGAGAAGCCGGATGGCTGCCCTTGACGCAGACGGAGAGGTCCAAACTTTCAGGTCTCAGCCCTCAGCCCCCCAGCGTTGTAAGAAAAATCATTCTGCCTAACATCATTCTGCCTACCCAACACGGTTCTAAGCACCATTCTGCCCCTGTATCTACCGCCTAAACAGACAGTCAAGATCAGCCACCCATCCTTAGACCTCTCGGACGGATAGGGATATCCGTCCCCACGTCCCCAAAAGTATGCGGTGTTGTAAGCCATTCACGTACATTAACGTACATTAACGGTCCTCAAAAGGCAGCGTTGCCAGCCCTTCAAACGTCCCTACCTCCCCAATCAGAATGCGGTGTTGTAAGCATTCGTGCACATCCGTGTCCATGGTCCGGTCTTCCGCAAAGCGGAATCCGGTCATGTCGTCGCTATGCTCCCCGGAACGTGGTTTCACAACACAGCGCTGCGAGCAGTTCACCGGTGTTATAAGCTATTCACATACACGCTAGTCCCGCGTAGTGTACGAAGCGGGATTCACGGTCCTCAAAAAGCAGCGTTGTGAGCCCCTCAAACCACTACGCCGATGACCAAGCCAACAACGGCACCCCGGAATCCCCGTCCCCCCCGCTCCAAGCCAGTTGATTTCACGCTTCACCTTTAGGTCTTCTACCGGCACTCTGGCCAAATGGCTCTCCTCTCTGAAATTGTCGCCTATTGTGATACGCGCGTGCGTCGTACTGAAGTGAAGGACTTCGACGGCGCCTACAACGGCCTCCAGGTCGAGAACAACGGAACCGTCACCAAGATCGGCGCGTCGGTCGACGCCGGGCAGCGGCCCTTTGAGAAAGCGGTCGCAGCCGGGGTCGATTTCCTGATCTGCCACCATGGGCTCTTCTGGACGAAGCCAATCCCGCTCACCGGCACCGACTACGCCAAAGTCAAAACCTGCTTCGACGGCAACCTTGCGGTCTACGGATCCCACCTGCCATTGGACTGCCATCCGGAAATCGGCAACAACGCCCTCCTCGCGAAAGCCCTCGGCCTGAAGCAATGCGGGAGCTTCCTGCCCTACGAAGGCAATGATATCGCGGTCATCGCCGAGGGCCCTTTCGGCGGACGCAACGAACTTTCAGCCGGCCTGCAGGCACTCTTTCCCAAAACCTACGGCGCCATCGAATATGGCAGCGAGCAACCCGGCAAGGTCGCGATCCTGACCGGCAGCGGACAAAGCGCGGTTCCCTACCTGAAGGCCATGGGCATCGACACCCTGATCACCGGCGAGCTGCGCCAACACCATTTCAACATGGCCCAGGAACTCGGGCTGAACCTCTACCCATGCGGGCACTACGCAACCGAGGTATTCGGGGTCAAGGCCCTCGCCGCCGAAGTCGCAGCCGAGTTCGGTCTGGAGTGGACCTTTATCGAGGAACCGTGCCTGCTCTAATTGTTTGCCAGCCGGCACGAAATCCTATCTCTTAAGCCGCAACTTTCTTAGCCATGAAACGCATCGTCATCATCAACGGCCCGAACCTTGACCGCTTGGGACTCAGGGAGCCCGGCATTTACGGGGACCAGACCCTGACCGATCTGGAGAACCTGCTGACCGAGGAAGCCGAGGCGCTGGGCGTACAGGTCGACTTCTACCAGTCGAACCACGAAGGCTTCATCATCGATGAGATCAATAATGTCTATGCGGACGGCGAGGTCTTCGGTCTGATCATCAACCCCGGTGCGCTGACCCACACCAGCTTGGCCCTGCGCGACTGCATCGCCGGCAGCGACCTCCCGGTCGTCGAGGTGCACATCAGCAATATCTACAAGCGGGAAAAGATCCGCCAGCACTCCATGACCGCGGAAGTCTGCATCGGCGTGATTTCCGGCCTGGGCTTTGACGGCTATCTGGCGGCCCTCCGCTACCTGGCCAAAATCGACTAGGTCCGCTTCGGGTTAAACTTCGTCGAGCTTGGACAAGTCGCGAACGGCTCCCTGGTCCGCACTGGTCGCGAGCATGGCGTAGCTCTTCAAGGCGTAGGACACCTCGCGCTCGCGCTGCGCCGGCTTCCAACCCTGCGCCTCACGCACGGCACGGCGTTGCGCCATGGTATCCGCGTCGACCTTGATCTCGATACTGCGTGCCGGGATATCGATGTGGATCAAATCGCCATCCTCAATCAGCCCGATATTCCCGCCACTGGCAGCTTCGGGTGATACGTGACCGATCGACAAGCCGGACGTCCCGCCGGAGAAGCGGCCGTCGGTGATGAGCGCGCATTGCTTGCCCAGCCCCTTTGACTTGAGGTAAGAAGTCGGGTAGAGCATCTCCTGCATGCCCGGGCCGCCCTTCGGACCTTCATAGCGGATGATCACGACGTCACCGGCCTGCACCTGGTCCTTGAGGATACCCGTTACGGCATCATCCTGGCTCTCAAACACACGGGCCGGACCTTCGAATGTAAGAATCTCCTTGTCGACGCCGGCGGTCTTCACGATGCAGCCGTTCTCAGCCAAATTGCCAAAGAGCACGGCAAGGCCGCCGTCCAGGCTGTAAGCATGTTCCAAGTCACGGATGCAGCCTTCCGCACGGTCGGTATCCGCGTCCGGCCAACGGCAATCCTGGCTGAAAGCTTCGGTCGTGCGAATTCCTGCCGGACCCGCACGGTAAAACTCGATCGCCGCAGCATTCGCAGGGTTCGTCACGTCCCATTCCGCCAGCACTTCAGCCAAGGTGCCACCAGCCACATGATTTACGTCCGCATGGATCAGACCCGCCTTATTCAGTTCGCCCAGAATACCCAGTACGCCACCGGCACGATGCACGTCTTCCATGTGGTACTTGTTGGTCGAAGGCGCCACCTTGCAAAGATGCGGCACCTTGCGGGACAAGCGATCGATGTCCGCCATGGTGAAATCGACACCGCCTTCGCGCGCGATCGCCAGCAGGTGCAAAACCGTGTTGGTTGAGCCTCCCATTGCAATATCCAGCGTCATGGCGTTTTCAAAGGCCGGGAAGTTGGCGATGCTCCGCGGCAGGGCCGAGGCATCGTCCTGCTTGTAGAAGCGGTGGCAGAGCTCGACGATGCGCTTCCCTGCATTTTCAAAGAGCACCTTGCGATCGGTATGTGTCGCCAGCATCGAGCCGTTGCCGGGCTGGGCCAGGCCGAGGGCCTCCGCCAGGCAGTTCATCGAGTTGGCCGTGAACATTCCGGAACAGGAACCGCAAGTCGGGCATGCGGAACGCTCCACCTGCTCCGTCTGCTCGTCCGAGACATTGGGATCGGCCGCCTGCACCATCGCATCCACCAGGTCCAGTTTGACCTCCCCCCCCGCCAACTTGGTCTTGCCGGCCTCCATTGGGCCACCGGATACGAAGATCACGGGAATGTTCAGACGCATCGCCGCCATCATCATGCCGGGCGTGATTTTGTCGCAATTGGAAATGCAGACCATAGCATCCGCACAGTGCGCGTTGACCATGTACTCGACCGAGTCGGCGATCAGTTCGCGGGAGGGCAGCGAATACAGCATCCCGCCGTGGCCCATGGCGATGCCGTCGTCCACCGCGATGGTGTTGAACTCCTTGGCCACACCACCGGCAGCTTCGATGCTGGACGCGACCAGCTGCCCGAGATCCTTCAGGTGTACGTGTCCGGGCACGAATTGGGTGAAGGAATTCACCACCGCGATGATCGGTTTCCCGAAATCGCCGTCTTTCATACCGGTGGCGCGCCAAAGCGCACGCGCACCGGCCATGTTTCTACCTGCTGTGGTTGTTGCGGAACGTAGTCTAGCCATTGTCTGTCTCTCTCAAAATTAATTTATCTGGTCGGAAATCCCACCAAGACCCGAAGCAGAAAACCGGAAACGGGGGACCCTTTCTTCAATACCTCTGAGCTTTCAGGCGAAAGAACAAACTCAAAAATTTACGGGATCATGGTCAATTTGCGGGAAGGTTGGTATTCGACATCGATTATCGTGCGCCTGAACCCCTCCACCGCTTCGACAAGGCTCAGTGCAGGCCGCATTGCGGTCCCCCTCCCCTGCACGCAGGGGAGGAGCTGGGATGAGCTCGATCGACACAATGGTCTTATAAAGTAAAAGCTCCTCCTCTCAACGAGGGGAGGCCTGTCACGGCGTATCGGAGAGAAGCCGGATGGCTCCGCACCGCGAAGACGGAGGGGTTTCGGAACCTAAGGTACCGGCGGCCTACTTCACTTCCTTGGAAAAATGCTCGATCGCCTGTTCCTCACCGAAGAGGATCAGCCGGTCGTCTTTGTGGAAGACGGTGTCCGGAGTCGGCACCCCCTGCGTGACCAGGTTGTCATCCCCCTCCTTCGCCTCGCCCACATCCTCCGTCCGCGGGCGCTTGTAGGTGATGAGATTCAGCTCGTAACGCCCGCGCAGCTCGAGCTCGGCCAGGTTTTTGCCGATAAAGGACTCCGGCAGGGGAAATTCGACCAGGGCATGATGGTCACCCAGGCTGAAATGGCGCACCGCACGGGCGATTCCCATCCGCTTCGCCAGTTGCCGGGCCGCCACCGCTTCCGGACGGATCTTCTCCTGCACCTGCATCAGGTCCAACAGGCGCTCATGCACGTCATTGATCACCCGGCACAAAATCGATTTCACCTTCGCCTTCTGCAGGTGCGCCACGATCATCAGGGACGCTTCGAAACCTTCCCCGATCGCCACCACCACGGTATCGAGATCCTTCAACCCGAGCTTTTGCAGCACGCGCAGGTCGGTCGCGTCCGCCTCAAGGGCGTAGTCGACCTTGTCCTTGATCGCCTCGACCGGCTCGGGGCTGTTGTCGATGGCGATCACCTCGTGGCCCTCGCGTTGGAGCTCCACGGCGAGCGTGCTGCCGAATTGGCCGAGTCCGATAATACAGAATTTCATAGCTATCCGATGATAACGCGATCCGGGGGGAGTCGCATAGGTGTATAGGAACGCGAGCGGAAAATCGCCAGCGTAAAGGTCATGATGCCGATCCGGCCGACAAACATGGTCAAAATGATCAGCCACTTGCTGGGCTCGGACAGGCTGGAAGTGATGCCTCGTGAAAGCCCCACCGTACCGAAGGCACTGAAGACCTCGAAGAAGGTATCCATCACGTCCAGTTGCGGCTCGATCCAGAGGATCAGGAACCAGACGATGAAGGCCCAGAAGAGCCCGAGGATCAGCGCTGCGTAGGCATGGTCCAGCAGTTCCTGAGGCAGGCGGCGACGAAACACCTCCAAGTCACGGCGGTTCCGCATCAGGCGGCTCACATTCAGCCAGGCCACCGCAAAAGTCGTGGTCTTGATCCCGCCGGCCATCCCCCCGGGACTGCCCCCGATAAACATGAGAAAGACCATCACAAGGACGGCCGCAGGAGCCAAATGCCCGAGATCGGTGATATTGAAACCCGCGGTCCGGGCGGTAACCGAGTTAAAAATCGCCACGTCCAGACGGCGCCAGAAGCCCTCTCCGGCCATGCTCTGATCGGTCAGGTACATCGCGAGGCTGCCCCCCGCCAGCAGGAGGCCGGTCGTCACCAGAACCAGTCGGGTGTGCGTGGTCAAGCCCCGCGCCGACACGCGCGGACGCCGGAGGACCCGGCGCCCCCCGTGCAGAGCCAGGTCTCTCAGCACGGGGAAGCCCAGACCGCCCATAATGATCAGGACGATGATGACCCAATGCGTGGAGGTGGATTGAGCGGTCAGCGGATCGGCAAGATTTGACGAAAAGGTGGAAAATCCGGCATTACAAAATGCCGAGACGGAGTGGAACAGCGCGTCAAACCAGAGCAGGCTGTCCTGCCCCCAGCACAGGTACAGCAGGCCGGCTCCGACCGCCTCCACCGCAAATGTGGTAACCAGGATGATGCCGAGCAAGGAACCCAGACTGGAAATCCGGTCCTCGCTCATGAGCTCGCTCAGCTGCACCCGGTTCCGCACGCTTAAGCCCTCCCCCGCCAGCACCGCGAGGAAATAGGTCAAGGTCATGATTCCCAAGCCGCCGACCTGAAACAAGACCAGCAGAATCGCCTGTCCCGTCCGGGTAAATTCGGTCGCCGTATCGACCACGATTAAGCCCGTCACACAGACCGCACTGGTAGAAGTGAAGAGCGCATCCAGCCAGGACAACTCACGCCCCGGCTGCGTCGCATTCGGCAACTGCAGCAGGCACATCCCGACGAGGATGAGCAGAAGGAAGGTCACGATCAGTAGCATCCCCGGGCTCATCCGCACAAAGACCCTTCGCTCCAGCATGGGCAAGGCATGCAGGAGCACGCCGGCGAGAATGAAGATCTGCGAGAAGCTGGCAAAGACCAGCACGATCCGGGAGATCAGCTGCGGGGGAAAATCCTCCTCGAACCAGCCGGGCAGGTAGGGCTCGAGAAAAAGCGCGGCCAGTGCGAGCAGCACCATGACCAAGGACGCCCGGTGCTTCAGGAAATACTGCTTGCGGTAGGGCCCCAGCGCCCACTGCCCCAGCACGCAACAGGCAAAGGCCGCCAGGAGGCCGCGCATCGCTTGCACCAGCCACTCGTTCTGATCCGGCGATAAGGGCCAGCCGATTTCCCAGACCAACAGGGCCAAGCCGCAGACCCCCACAACGAAGAGCAAGAGATCGGCTAATTTCTGGGCGAATCGACGCATGTATCCGTGAGCCTGTGACATTAAGAACCGGGCAACAATTCAGAAATTTCAGACTTTGTAAACGAGCGAAGCCGTAGCGCAGGCATCCTAAGCATCCAGAAGTTTGGCCAATTCCTCGATGTCTCCGAAGTGCTCCAACAGGTCGCTGGCACCGCCGAGACTGCCCAGTGTATTTTCGAACAGTTCACGCTTCTCCTTCTTCAAATGCTGAATCCGTTCCTCAATCGTCCCCTGTGTAATCATCCGGTAGACAAAGACACGGTGTCGCTGCCCGATCCGGTGCACCCGGTCGACCGCCTGGTTCTCCACCGCCGGATTCCACCAGGGATCCAAGAGGAAGACATAGTCCGCCGCGTGCAGGGTAATCCCGGTGCCGCCGGCCCGCAGACTGACAAGGATCACCGCAGGCCCTTCGTTCTCTTGGAATTCGCGCACCGGCTTCGCCCGGTCCTTCGTCTCCCCCGTCAGTTCCATCACCGACAGTTTGGGGAATTCCCGACGGATTAGGGGCTTCAGGCGCTTCAGTAGCTTCACGAATTGGCTGAAGATCACGACCTTGCGCGTCCCCTTGCCTTCCAGTGCTTCCTCCAGGTGGGTCAGCAAGGCCTGGATCTTGCCGCTCTGATCAAGCTCGGCATCGACATCGGGAATCAATCCGGGGTCGCAGCATACCTGCCGCAAACGGGTCAGCAGCGAGAAGAAATGCATGCTCTGGTGCTTCATGGCGGCCTGCAGATCCTGCCCCAGCTCTTCCTTCCCCCTCGCCAGCAAGGATTCATAGGCTTGCCGCTGGATATCCGTAATCGGGCAAATCAGGTCCATTTCGACCTTGTCCGGGAGGTCCGTGCCGACGCTATCCTTTTCCCGACGCAGGACGAAGGGCGCGATCTGGCTGCGGAGCCGCTCCTCGAAAGCCCCCCGCAGCTCCGCGTCGCGGTGCTCGGCCATGTCTTCGAAACGACGGCGCGAACCCAGCAATCCGGGCATGAGGAAGCGGAAGATCGTCCACAGGTCCAGCATACGGTTTTCCAGGGGCGTCCCCGTCAGGGCGATCCGGCATTGCGCACGGATCGCGCAACAAGCATGCGTCACCTTGGCATCCGGATTTTTGATCTGCTGGGCCTCATCCAGCACGGCGTAGCCAAATTCGGCGTCATCCAGCAGATGCTTGTGCCGCCGCAACTGCGTGTAGCTGGCGATCCAAAGCTTCGGCTTGCGAAAGAGATCCGGCTGTTCGAAGGATTCGCGGCTGCTTAGGACCGCGGTCTCCAAATCCGGATACCAGTGGGCGGCTTCACTCTGCCAGACCGGCACCACACTGGCGGGACACACGATCAGGCTGTTCTGCCCCGTCACCGGGAAACGCGAGAGCAGGGTCAGGACCTGCAAGGTCTTGCCCAACCCCATCTCGTCCGCCAGCAAACCATGGCAATCGTGCTCCCGCAGGTTGGCCATCCAACGCACCCCGTGCGCCTGGTAGGGCCTCAAAAAGTCCGGCAACCGCTTCTGCTCCGGCGCATCCTCGGCCCGCTGCCCCAGCGAATCACGCCACTCCTTCAGTTCGCCCTTCAGGTCGAGTTCGGCCCCGCGGTCGCCAAAGAGTGAAAAGACCATGTAACGCGGCCAGGTCTGCGCTTCGACCGAACCATTGGCCGCCGCCACCCGCCAGTCCGCCAAAGCGCCCGACTGCTCCTCCGCGATCCGTACCAGGCCCAGCCCCCGGATCACATGCGTGCCCCGCCCCGCACGGGCCAGACGCTCGGCGTCTTCCGGGTCCAACCAGCGGTCCCCCAGACGGAAACGCCAGTTCAGCCGCATATTGGCGCCACCCGCCGACTGCGCTTCTCCGATGATCGAGACCGCACGCACGCCTTCCGCCATATGACGGGCCTCAAGGTCCAACTCAACCGGGCCAAAGCGCTGCTCCCAGCGCGGGCGTGCATGGCTAAAAAAGGGAGGGATCCGCTCGACATCCGACAGCAGGAAATCATGCGATCCGGGCCGGAAAACAAATCCGGACTCCTTGGCCATCCCCGTCAGCCGGACCAGCAGCTCCCGCTCCGCACTGGGCAGACGGCCCGCGTCCTCCCGGAAGGCAGTCTCCCGCGTGCCGTCCAAATGCAACCACTGGGCCGTCAATCGCAGCCCCGCACGCACGCCCTCCACCTTGAGACGGAACTTCCGGGCCGGGCGCTCCGGCGCCGGCTTCGGCTCCTTCCGCTGCGGCCGGGACTCCGCCTCCGGTCGCGGCTTCTTTTTCGGCTCATAGGGCAGCGGCTCGATTTCGTCGGCAATCAGTTCCTCGATTTCGTACAGACCTGCCACCGCGACCGCACGTCCGGTCGCCTGGTCGTCCGTCGATGCCCGCACCTGCGGTCGCCCGTCCACCCACTCGATCACCGAGTAGCAGGTATCCTTCCGGGCGAAAGTACAGTGTACAATCGCATCCTTTTCCGACAATTCGAGACCGGAAATCTTGCCCTCCCGGTACAATTCACGTCCCAGGTCCAGATCCGCTTCCGCGAAGTAGGACTCCCAACCAGCCATGACATTCGAGAACCAAATCTCGAGTGCGAACGGGTTGTAGACACGACTGGAAGCACGGGTTGCCATGAGACACTAAGAACCTGATATGCTAGCTTTTCTGAAAAGCCCTCCGCAAGGACATTCGGCAGCATTTCATTCAACGACATCCGATTGACTCGCACGTGCCGACACGCCATGCATGGTGCAATGACTGACATCTCGATCCAAACCATCGGTAAATTCGTATCAATATGGGGCGAAGGCCCGATTTGGTGGGGCGATTCCTTGCTCTACGTCGACATCAACGGGCACAAACTCGTGAAGCTGAACCCGGACAGCGGCGAGGAACAGGTCTGGGACATGGGCGAACGTATCGGTACCGTCGTCCCAACCGAAGGTGAAGATTTCATGTATGCGGGCGACACCGGGTTCGTGCGCTTCAATCCGGCCACGGGTGCCAAGCAAAACCTGGGCGATCCGGAAGCGGCCCTCCGCGAAAGCAATCGCTTCAATGACGGCAAGTGCGATCCCGCCGGTCGCTTCTGGGCGGGCACGATCAGCCTCGTCAGGGAGACCGGCACGGCCAATCTCTACTGCCTCGATACCGACGGCAGCCTTGAGCTGAAAGTCCCGGATGTGACCAACTCCAACGGTATCTGCTGGAGCGCGGACAGCAAGACGATGTACTATATCGACACCCCCACCCTCCAGGTGCGGGCCTACGACTTTGACCAGGAAAGCGGTGCTATCTCCAATGCGCGGGTGGCCGTCGACACTCAGGCCGCCGGATATGAAAGTGTCCCCGACGGCATGACGATCGATGCCGAAGACAAGCTCTGGATCGCCTTCTGCCACGGCGCCTGCGTCGTACGCTTCGACCCCGATTCCGGCGAAATTCTCCGGCACATCGACCTGCCCTGCCTCGAAACCACCGCCTGCGCCTTCGGTGGCCCGGAGCTGGATCGTCTCTTCGTCACGACCGGCATCCATAAGACCATCGAAGAAGCGGATGCCGGCAAGGTCTTTGTCATCGACGGCCTAGGCGTGAAAGGCGTGCCGGCCTTTGCCTACAAGGGCTGATGTTCGCATCCGCTTTCGAATCACATGCGCATACTTGTAGTTGAGGATTCCGAAAACCTGAGGAACGACTTGGCTAAGGCCATGCGGCACAGCGGGCATGCGGTCGATCTGGCTGAAGACGGCGAGACCGGACTCTGGATGGCGCGGGAAGCGGTCCATGACGTGATCGTCCTCGACATCATGCTCCCCGGCATGGACGGCCTCACGGTGCTTTCGACAATCCGGCAGGAAGGGATTGCCACCCCGGTGCTGCTGCTGACTGCGCGCAATACGGTCGACGACCGCGTCAGCGGCCTGCGCAGCGGGGCGGACGACTACCTGGGCAAACCCTTCGCGCTGGAGGAATTCCTGGCGCGAACCGAAGCCCTCGGACGACGGGCACGCGGTCGGAGCGAAACCGTGCTGACCGCCGGCGACCTCGTGCTCGACACCAATGCGAAGACCGCCTCCCGGAACGCCTGCGATTTGGAACTGACCGCCCGCGAATACGCACTCCTCGAGCTACTGATGATGGCTGCGGGCAAGGTCTTTTCGCGCGCCGGGATCGAAGAGCACCTCTACGACGAGAGCGGCATGCGCATGAGCAATGTCGTCGACTCCACTGTCTACCACCTGCGGCGCAAACTCGGAACCGACGGCAGCCGGATTATCGTGACCCGGCGGGGCGAAGGCTATCAGTTCTGTGAGCCAACAATCTCATGAAATCCATTCGCCGCACGATCATGCTCTGGGCCCTTCCGGGGCTCGCCTGCCTCTGGATCGGTGGCGGGATTGCGGTCGTCGTCACCACGCGCGCGGCGATGCTGGCAGAAATTGATCGCGACAATATCGCGCTCAGCCGTGAAGTGCGAATGCTCAGCCGCGGACGTGGTGCTGGTATGGGATACGAAAGTACCAAAACATCCAACGAACTGCCCCAAAATCCACAGGTTTACTATCAGGTCTGGAACCGAGAGGGTGTCGTGACTCTGAAGTCCCCTTCACTCGGGGCACTCGACTTACCATTACTGGAAGTCGCCAACCACTCGCCCGTGACGGTCACCACGAAAATCGATGACACAATCGAGGTCCGGCTTTCTCTCATGCGTTTCGCAGCGGGCCCAAACGCCAACCATCGCCAAGTGGCAGCAGGCGGCCAGTCGGCCGTGATTGCAGTCGGGCGTAACTTGACCGAGTTCCGTAGCCGGTTGATGCGTGTCAGCGCTATCGTAGTCGCAACCGGCCTGGCAGGGATCGGACTGACCGCACTCCTTTTGGCCATCGCCCTGCGCAGGGGGCTCCATCCCTTGAAAGCACTCGGAGCAAAGGCCGCCGGTATCGATGCGGGTTCATTGAACGCACGCTTCAGCAGCGACCAGCCGGTACCGAAAGAACTCGAACCCATTGTGGACCGGCTCGACTCGCTGATGGAGCGGCTGGAGGCCGGCTTCGCACATGAACGCCGCTTCAGTGCGGATCTCGCACATGAACTTCGCTCCCCCCTCGCAGAACTCCGCCTGAAAACGGACTTGGCGATCCGCTGGCCGGAAGAACGCACGGAGGCGATGTTCGGACAGATCGGCGAAGTCGTGGGACGCCTGGAACGGGTGGTCGAGACCCTGCTTCAACTCGCCCGAGTCGAAAATGGCCGCAACCGCTTCGAAAGTGAACCGATCGCTCTGGCACCGCTCATCGAAGACAGTTGGCAGAAGCTGGGCGGCATTGTCTCCCAACGCGGCTTGACGAGCACATTCACATGGCCGTCCGGACAAACCATCGAAGGCGATGCCTCTCTCTGGCGTCACATCATCGACAACCTCCTCACCAATGCCGCGCTCTATGCACAAGCGGCCGGTGAGGTGCGCGTGGAATGTATGCAAGATGGCCTGCGGATCAGCAATCCGGTCGAGAACGTTGATCCCACATCAGTCGTCAATCTCTTCGAGCGTTTCTGGCGGGCCGAAGGGGCCCGCAGCGATACCCGCCACTGCGGACTGGGCCTTTCGCTGGTCCGTGCCTGCGCCGAAGCGATGGGCTACAGCGCGACCGCCGAGATGGACCGGGACGCAAGCGGACGCGACTGGCTGCATATTTCGATCCGGCACGACGCGAAGCCGGAGGTTGAGGCAACAAAATGAAAAAAGAGACCGCAACGCCGCGCGGTCATCATTGTGTCATCTTCAATTTGGTAAGTTTACGACGCCAAAAAGGAAAAGGCACAAACGATCAACCAAGGAGAATGACCATGAAAACCATCAAAACACTTGCACTAATCGCTTCCTTATTCGCACTGAGCTCAGCCGGTGTCTTCGCCGGCCAGGGCCAAGGCAACGGAGACTGCACACGCGACAGGCAGCAGAAGCAACTGCGTGACGGCAGCGGTCCAAACTGCACCAACGGCGGCCAATGTAATAAACAAGGCCAAAGTCAGAAGAAAGGCCAGGGCAACGGCCAACAGCAAGGACAAGGCAACGGCTCGAAGAAGGCCCAGTAATACCCCGTCTGGTGGATGCCGCCCTGACAGCCTGGACCAGCCTGCTGATCCGGGCTTTTTCATGTCCCGGATACCGGCTAGAAGCGCTCCGCACGAGTACGCAAAGCTAGCTGAATTCCGAATGTCCACTATCATCGTGTAACACGGGCAGCTACAAAATGCTAAACCAGCCGACGACGAATCCGGCATTGACTCAAAAGCTCAAGGGGTCTGACTCCTTCCCTTTAATTTTCTGCAATCATGAAAGACATGTCTCCACTTGAGGAACTCCGACACTCCTGCTCGCACGTGCTGGCCACTGCGGTTCTCCGTCTGCACCCGGAAACCCAGCTCGATATCGGACCTCCCACCGAGAATGGCTTCTACTACGACATCGATCTGGACAAGAAACTCGATGCCTCCGACCTCGAGGCCCTCGAGGCCGAGATGAAGAAGGTCATCAAGGAAAACCAGAAATTCGAGCGTATCGAATGCTCCCGCGAGGAAGCGGTCGAAAAGATCAAGGCGATCGGACAGGAGCGCTATAAGCTCGGCCGTCTGGACGACATTCCGGCGGGCGAAGCCATCAGTTTCTACCAGAACGGTGAGTTCATCGACCTCTGCGCCGGGACACACGTCAACTACACCAAGAAGATCAAGGCCTTCAAGCTGCTCAACATCGCCGGGGCCTATCACCGCGGGGACGAGAACAACAAGCAGCTCCAACGCATCTACGGCACCGCCTTCGCCAGCAAGGAGGAACTCGAGCAGTATCTGGAACGCCTCGAGCAAGCCAAGGCCCGTGACCACCGCAAGCTCGGCAAGGAGCTGAAGCTCTTCCATATCGATGACGCGGTCGGTTCCGGCATGATCCTCTGGACTCCGAACGGAGCGGTCATCCGTACCGAACTGCAGAATTTCATCGCCGAAGAACTGCGCAAGACCGGCTACGACCAGGTCTTCACGCCGCACATCGGCAAGCTCGGACTCTACCGCACCTCCGGACACTTCCCCTACTACAAGGAGTCGCAGTTCCCTCCCATCGTCGAGCCCGGCACGGTCGAGGAACTCGCACACCAGGGCTGCTCCTGCGCGGACCTGTCCAACAAGCTCGATTCGGGTGAGATCGACGGCTACCTGCTCAAGCCGATGAACTGCCCGATGCACATCAAGATCTTCGCCAGCCAGCCCCACTCCTACCGCGACCTTCCGGTCCGCCTCGCGGAGTTCGGCACGGTCTACCGCTGGGAGCAATCCGGCGAGCTGAACGGCATGACCCGTGTACGCGGCTTCACCCAGGACGACGCCCACCTCTTCTGCACCGAAGATCAAATCGGAGCCGAAATCGCCGGCTGCCTTGACCTGGTCAAGCTGGTCTTCAACACACTCGGCATGAGTGACTACCGTGTGCGCATCGGTCTCCGCGACCCCGACTCCTCCAAGTATGTCGGCGAGGCCGAAAAGTGGGACCGCGCGGAAAACGCCCTGCGCGAAGCCGCCAAGACCCTCGGCGTGAACTTTGTCGAAGAGCCCGGCGAGGCCGCTTTCTACGGTCCGAAGATCGACTTCGTGGTCAAGGACGTCATCGGCCGCGAATGGCAACTCGGTACCGTGCAGGTCGACTACAACCTGCCCGAGCGCTTCGATCTCCACTATATCGGAGCCGACAATGAGAAGCACCGCCCGGTCATGATCCACCGCGCCCCCTTCGGCTCGATGGAACGCTTCTGCGGCGTCCTCATTGAGCACTTCGCCGGCAACTTCCCGACCTGGCTCGCTCCGGAACAGGTGCGCATCCTGCCGATGAACGATGACCTGGTGCCTCAGGCACGCGAAATCGAAGCCCTGCTCAAGGCCGCCAAGATCCGCGTGACCGTCGATGCCGTGGCCGACAAACTCGGCGCCAAGATCCGCAAGTGCCACGTCGACAAGGTCCCGCACTTCCTCGTCCTGGGTAAGCGCGAGGCCGAAGAAGGCAAGGTTGCAGTCAACTCACGCGCCAACAAGGCACTGGAAGGCACCAAGCCGGTCGGCGAGTTCCTCACTGAGCTGCTCGAAAACATCGCGTCCAAGACCCTCCCGGATCCCAAGGATTAAGCACACGTCCAAGTTCCCTTTCCCAAAGCCCCGCATCCGCGGGGCTTTTTTGTGGTTCATAGTGAATGGCACGGACTAAAGGAGGTTGGTCGAAGACTTTGAGGGGAACACCAAGGGACAGACTATAAGAACGGTGTGCACGAATCATTCTGCCTTCCATCATTCTGCCTACCTCACACCGTAGTAAGCATCATCCTGTCCATAATCATTCTGTTCTCCCCGACCTCCACGATGCACAGACATGATGCAGGGACGCGCTTCGTCAGGTTTCAGGTTTCAAGTCTCAGCCTTCCCAACATCCCTCAGCCTTCCCAACATCCCGTCTAACGCTTTCGCATTGCCTAAATGGAATACACTAGCTTATATGCGGTTAGTTCTACCCGGAAATGCAGTCATTCGCCCATCGCTTGCTCGGAAAAATACGAAAGCGTTCCACTGCGCCGGAACCCAAGCGTACCTCTGTTCGGACGACCGAAGAAGGCTTCATGCCACTGGCGCCGGAGCTTAAAGCCCGGATCCCCAGGCAGGCGCATTTGATCATCAGCTATCCGCGGAGCGGTTCGCGCTGGCTGCTTTGCCCGCTCCTCCCCGCACTCGTCACCCCCTCGGAGCGCAGTCAGCAGTATTTTGATATCACCCTGCAGTCCCAGATCTCCGAAGCTCAACAGATCCCCGACATTCCCGCTACCGGATCCCATGCCTTTTACCGGGCTAACGCACTGCCCGACATCCTTCCGGCCGACTGCACCCCGGTCATTCGCACCCATCATGACCGGGCCTTCTATCAGCCCGCCGGCCCGCGTATCGTCTACCCGGTGAGACGCTTCCCCGCCGTGCTCGCCTCCTACTGGATCTTCCAGAAAGGCGCCAAAGCCCCGCTCACAGGTAAAGCCTTCCGGCAATTTGCGGCACAATGCGAGCGCGAATGGCGTGCCCACGTGGAGGCCGCCCTGCACTATCAGGCGAAACAGCCGGACCGGATACTGATCGTCATCTACGGGGAGACACGCCCGTTCTCGGCTGAGCAGTTAAAAACCATCGCCGCATGGGTCAACATTGACTGCTCGGATCGAAGGATCGCCACGGTCCTCGAACGCTTCGACCACATGCTCCACGGATTGAACCGCGTAACTGCCGGCCCTCTGCGCCGTGGCACCAATCAAAATGCGAGGACTTGCCTCCCCCGTGACCTCTATGAAGCTTATGCCGAAGCCAACGAAGCGCTTTTCCTTCAGGCAGCCGCAACCTCGACCAGTCAAAGCGGCCCTGTCGTGGTGTCGGTGGCCTGACAAGACGGCCGACGGTACATCGTAGTGCAGGAACTTGCGCCCCCAAACAAGGTTGAGTTTGCTCTAGACATCCGACGGTCTCTGCCACAAACCACAGAAAACAAAGTACGCTCCCTCCACTTCCAAGACCTTCCCGTGATGAATCCAACGCCCCTCACCAGTGCCGAAAAGAAAGAACTCCGTGGCCTCGCCCAGCGCTTGAAGCCGCATGTACATATCGGGCAGAAGGGCTTGAGTGAGAGTGTACTGAAGGAAATCGATACCGCACTGGCCAAGAACGGCTTGATCAAGATCCGCTTCGAGGGCGACCGGAACATCATCAAGGAATACTGTCAGGCCATTCCCGAAAAGCTCGGCTGTGAATATGCCGGCGGCGTGGGTAAAACCGGTGTCTTCTTCCGGGAGATGCCGGAAGAGAGCTGAGGTATCAGAGGTAGCGCTTCAAGGTACGCACATCCGAGAAACCCACGGCTGCGGCAACCGACTCCAAGTCCTGCACCCCCGATTGAAGAATCAAGCGTGCTTCACGCATCCGTAGCTCGCGCAGCATACGTGAAGGCGACTGCCCGAACCGCGCTTGGAAACTCCGGGCCAGATGCTCCCGCGACAGCCCGGCATCCAACGCGATCTCGTTGATATTCGCCTGCTCCCGGTAGCGGCTTTGGATCCGCTGGTAGCATGCAGCCACCGAATCCCCGCGCGTCACCGCTTGGTTCGCCTCACGATACAACGAGCTCAGGAACTGATAGAGTAGAGAGGATTCTTCATAGCGGTCACGAAATCCGTTGTGCTTGAACTTCTGCATGATCTGACGAAAAAAAGCCAAGCTCTCCGGACGCCGGGACAGCTCGAACACCGGTCCGTAGAATGCCCTTAAATCACGTACAAACCGGATCGCCAGCTCCCCAAACATGGCAATGAAATCCAATTCATAGGGATCGGTATCTCCCGGCACATAGCCGTAAGCCGTCTCACTTGGCACCTCGACAATAAAGGCCGAACCGGCAGGCACATAGTGGCGGCCCTGTGAGTCGTCGATGAAGCAGCGCCCCTTTCGAGTGAGCTGGATGATCGCATGCGCCCCCTCCCGGCCCTCATTCTGCCAGTGGTAATCCGGCCCCTTCCAGCTCTCTGAACCAACATAGGCCATGCGCAGGTCATGAAATCCGCCCCGCTCAAACGAGATCACATTTTTGTCAGACATATCTTAAACTTAAACCTCTGATAAAGGCCTGTCGAGCCAGCGTCAAAGCAACAACATCACATTTACACCCCATTCCGTAGATACGGCAACATCTACAACCGGGTGAAAGATGGCGGAAGAGCTCTTCGAAGCCGAAAGCGAATTTCTCCCCGGCTTCCACGAATGCCGCTCGACTTTACGCTTCATCGCCCCGGCACGAGGGGAATTTCCAGACTCGCCAAGACTCCGGACCCGTCCTCACGGTTACGGATCTCCATCCGGCCTCCGTGCAGTGCGACCGATTCACGTACAAAACAGAGCCCCAGGCCAGAACTTTTCCGTTCCGTCCCGGGGCGAGGCAGCGAGTAAAACCGGTCATGGATCCGGGACAGTGCATATTCGGGAATGCCTGTACCCTCGTCTTGGATACGTAAACGAACCTGCCCCGCATGCCGGTCCAGGCCAACCTCGATCTGGCCGCCCTCGGGGGAGAAATCGACCGCATTCTGCAACAAATTACTGACCGCCGTCTCCAACAGGAATTCCTCCCCCAATACTTTCAGCCCTGACTCCAGCCGGAGTACGAAGGCCAACCCGCGCCCTTGCGCATTCGACTCATAGTGATTCACCACTCGAGCGACGACCGAGGCCATATCGATCTGAGTCGGGCTGCCCAAGCCCTTCCGGTTTTCCAACGAGGACAAGGCCAGCAGTTGATCGATCAAAGCCTGCAGGCGCTCCGACTCGGCCCGGACATTCCCGAGGAAACGATCCCGCTGAGCCGGCGGCAGATCCTCCTCCAACAGCTCCGACGCACTCCGGATGCCTGCCAGCGGCGATTTCATCTCATGAGTCAGGGACTGTACATAAGACTCCACATACTTCCTGTCTTCGAGAGCCTCACGCATCGCTTCGGTGGTCTCGCCAAGGACCCGCAAATGATAGCCCGGCAAGGCCGGCAGGCTCGAGCGCTCGCCACGGGAAACCGCGTCCGCATAATCCGTCAGCCGGCGAAGCGGGGAGGTCACCCACCGCGACAACAAAATCCCCAACAACATGAACAGCACAGTCGCCAGGATTCCGAGGTACAGGAGGTGGCGCTTTGTCTCCTCGATAAAGAGCAACATGCTCTTTTGCGGCTTGTAGACACTGAGGACACCGGCGATCGCATCACCGTGAAGTATGGGTGCGGCGACATACATGACCGAAGAGGTCGACACCGACTCGTCCGTCCGGGTGGAGCGGGCCCCGTAACGCCCGTCCAGGGTCAGACGGACATCCCGATGCACCTTCATGTCGAGACCGGATTCGTATTGCCCGCCGGAATCATAGACGAGTCGCCCGTCCGCATCGGTGACATAGAAGTCCATCAGGATCTCCTCCTTCATCAGGTTGTAGATCTGGGCGTGGATCAGCCGCTCCTTTACTTGGCTCATCCCCAGGCGGAACGGTTCCGGAACAATGACCGCATCCGCGTCCGGCACAGAAAGCATGGACGCAAGGATATTCGCCGCGTCGACCATCGGCTCCTCCGCGGCTTCCAAGTACTGGCGCTCCACCCGGTCCACCACGGGATTCAGCAAGAGGTAGTAGGCCGCCAAGGCGATCAGTGCAAAACTGATCAATATGCGAAAGGTCAAGCTCACCAGTCTTCCTTCAGGGAGTACCCGATACCGCGGTGCGTCCGGATGGGATCGAATTCGGGCCGCACCTGCTTCAGCTTCGCCCGCAGGCTTTTAATATGCGTATCCACCGTGCGCTCCATCGAGGCCTCCGGCTCTTCCCAGGCCACATCCATCAACTGCGCCCGCGTATACACCCGGCCCGGCTTTTCCACCAGCGCGGCAAGCAAACGGAACTCGTAGCGGGCCAAAGACAGTACCTCGCCGAAATAACGCAACTCCCATCGGTCCACATCAATGACGAAGGGGGAATCCGTCGCGCCCCCCTCGGTACCGGACACGGCGACCGGAACGCTCAGCTGCGCACGCCGAATGTTCGCACGGACACGCGCCGTCAGCTCACGCGGGCTGAAGGGCTTGGTCACATAGTCATCCGCGCCGATCTCAAGCCCCACCACCCGGTCGATCTCCGAGGCCCTGGCTGTCAGGAAGATCACCGGCACTTGACTGAACCCCCGCAAGTCACGGCAGACATCAAAGCCGTTGCGGTCCGGCAGGCCGACATCCAGCACGACCAGCGCATAGCCATCCGCTTCCGCCAACTCGAGCGCCTCGACGCCGGATGCCGTCCAGTCCACCGCATAGCCTTCGGACTCCAGCGCATAGACGATACTGTCCCGGATCGAGGGTTCGTCCTCCACCACCAGAATACGGGATACCTGCTTCGCCGAAGCTTCCGGCATACATTTCGGATTCATTGTTTCCATACTTGGGATCAGGGCACTGACTGCGACACAAAACTCATCAAAAGCAAGTGGCTTGCCCCAGCGCCACGCCGGAGCAAGCCACGGATGACACCGGCCTATACTTCCGGCATCGGGGGCGGGAAGCCGACCTTTCTGGCCCGGCGGAAAACAAAGACCTCCGACCAGTCCACCTTCGCCGTCGCAATCATCAGGACGGCCAGCGTACCGATGGCCCCCACCGTAATCGTCAGCCCGCTCAGCCCGTCAAAGAAGAAGCTGTAGCTGAACAGGATCATGTAGATCAGCTGCGCCGGAAGCGCGATGCGTGTCAAGCGCTTGCCCGCCACCGCATGCAGGTAGCCGCAGACCAGTGCGATCGAAACCGCAGCCGAAAGCAGGAAGCAGAAATGCAGGGGAAAGATATCCACAGTGTAGGCGAAGAGGAGCTGGAAAGCGAAACAACCGGCGGCGAGGAAGAAGTAGTTCATCGGATGTAGGTTTATTCCGGATACAGATCCAAGAATCAGGAGCACGGCAAAAAAGAAGAGCAGCGACACCGGGGCGAAGAAACTGATCCGGCTGGCCACCGGCCCCGCATTCAGGACTTTGGGCATGTCCATCGCTATGGGCTGTGCACCGATCACATCCGGATAGTCCCAGGCCAGGGCCCATCCCTTGCCCTGCCGCTGACGGCTGGTGGGCGAGGCGGTGCCGACGGGAAAGTCGATCTTAGCGAAATCCGTCGTCATCGACAGCTTGAAATCACGCACCCGCGGCGCGTTGCCGAGAGAATAGTCCCAGCGGTTCAGGCCGCGCGTTTCATAGGCCACGACTAGCGGGACCGAGCTCTCCGCAGGAATGACCACCACCTGCGTGATCAGGCCCTGCTTCGGAATCACATCGTCGCTCTCCGAGCCTTCCAGGTCGAAACGGAAGCCATTGTAGCTGGCATCCGCCGAGGGAAGCCGAAAGGACACATAGACCGTTTGCGCGATGGGCGTGGGATTCGGGATGCGGTAGTTCGCTTGGAACTGCATCGCATAGCTGCGGTACCAGAGCAGGCCCTTACGGACGGGCTCGAATTGGAACTTCACGTCGATATCGCTCGACTCGATCCGTACGGCTTGCCCGCCCTCTTGACCCGATGGGGCCTGGTACCAGGCCTCCGGGTGCATCTGCCGCAGCTCCGGCCCCCATGACTGAACGACTTCGCGGGCCAGAGGACCGGAACGGTCACTGGTCCGGAAGCTGATGGCCCCGCCGAGGAGGAACCAAGCCACCCCCACACAGAGGTAGATCAGGCCGATGGCGAGCAGTGATGTGAATGTCAGTTTTTTGTATTTCATGCGTTCGTTCGGTTGATGTTCGTAGTGAAAGTAAAAATCAGTCTCTCAGGTCACTGCGGGTGTAGTAGATCGCCGCATGGGGCACTTCGCCGAGACAGAGTTGCTTGCTCAGCCGTACCGCTTGTCCGCGGCCCCCGCCAGCCTCCACCCGGATATTGCCTTCCACCGCCGTGGCGTCGTATTCGGAGGGCAGTTGCACACTCCAGTCCACCCGCCGAGTGAACAGCGAGGTCATGGGTAAAACCACCTCCACCTTCCCTTCGACCGGATTCATCTTTTCGCCGCTGGTCGTGTAGCTGTAGGTCACCTCGCTCGCCCCCGCCCCGCCGGATAGGATCAGCTGCAGCGATCCGTCGGGAAGCAATTGAGGGTCGGCCTTCCGGCCACCCACCGAACAGGCGATCAGGCGGCTACCTTCGGGCAACTTGAAATCATAGGCGTCACGCCCTGCATGCTCGACCCGCACATTGGCCTCGTGCAGCATCCCGCCCTCCGCCACAAGTTCCGAACGGTAGATTGCTTTTTGTATCCGGGTTTCCGATACTTTAAGTTTTGGCAGCCCCGTAGCGGACACACGCAACTCGCCGCCGCCCCGCAGCTCCACGTAGTGAAGGCCCGCACCCCTCGTTTCGACCGGCAACCATTGCGGCAGCCTTTCCAAGATCGACCATTCACCCGAAACGGGTGACAGTGCGTACCCATCCAGGGCCGAGAGATAGTAGGCCTCATTCAGGGCAGAGGCGGCCTCCACCTGCACCGCAGGCAACAGCCAGGATTCGGCACCGAGATCGAGCGGCAATTCGTAGGCGACCGCGATACGGCGTGTCGTAGCCGAGTCTTCCTCCCAGTCGAGCTGCAGATCCTGCCCGGACTTCGTCGTCTCCACCCGCTTCCATTGTGTCAGGGCTTCGCTGTCCAGCGAACGGATTTCCGCTGATACGGGCAGACGGAGCCTGAGCCCGGAGCTACGCCCATTGTTCGCCAAGGTCAGCCGCAACCGGCAGTCCACGAGCAAGGCATCGCCTTCGATCCGTGCCCAGTAGGCGGCCTGGCCTTGCCACGCGGCTGGCACCAGTGCCTCAGGCTCAAAAAGGCGCAGCTCGACGCGACCTCCCGCGGAAGGAAGACCGTATTCCGTCCCATCGGCATTGCCGGCCACCGCCCCGCTCACACGAAGCAGTCCTTCCGTACCGGACCGTTCGATGCTCAAGCGGCTCTGTGCCGCGGGAATAGCATCAAAGCCAATAAGCGCCTCCTCCTGACTGCTACCGGCGTTCCCCAGCATCTCCAAACTCACACTCAGGCGACTGCCCGGTTCAAGCAGCAGGGCCAGTTGCCCCTGTGTCTCGACCAACCGAATCGTATCGGGCTCCACTGCCCTCACCGAGGATCCGGACGGAACCAAGGGCAGCAGTTGCCAGTCTTCCGACAAGTTCGAGACATCAAATGCCGCTTCGAGTAAGCCGGTGCCATCGGTATCCTCGTGAAAACGGTAATTGGCCGAATGGACAATCAGTGCGACCGGTGGCTTCGGCGCTTCCTCAAGCACAGGCTCGGCCGGCGCGTAGGCCTGTTCCAACAAGCGAGAGAGTTCGCTGTAGGGCAAGGTCACACGGGCGGAATTCAGCTGTGGATTCGCCCGTACCACACTGCAGGCGAGTACCGCGACAATGAGAGTAAGGATCTTATTCATGTAACCAGACTAACGTCCCTCTTTGAGAAGATTATGAACCCTGTGTGAAATCGTAATGAGAAGTCCGGCTCATCGCGCTATTTCCCGCTCCCAAAGTGCCTACGCCAGGCTCGCCGCATGCCACGAACCTCCATGAATAGAAACAGGCTCCCCACGCTCAGGTATCCCGCCAGCATCAACCAGACAATTCCCGGTATATCGCCCTCATAGGAGGCTCGGGATTCAACCATGGCAGGCCGGGTCATGCAGAAGAGCAGCGCCACCTCCCCCAGGCTCCGGCTGTCAACCGCCATCCAGCCCATGGCTTGCGGAACGGCAAACCCGAATGGTGTCGGCCAGGAACAGGCGATTGCCTCGTAGGTAAGCGGAACCGAGTGATCCAGCCGCCCAAGTGTATTGGCCACACCAATACCGAAAGCCGAGGCAACGGAGCCGAACTCAAGGAGTACCGGCCCTGAGTCGACATCCGAGAGCTGCTCGGACGAGCCGCGCCGCAGCTCGGTAAATCCAGCAAACCAGCCGTTGTCCTTCCAAAAATCAGCCTCATACTGCCCGTACCATTGCCGGGCGATACCGATGTCCAGTTCGGCGGCAAGCATGAGTATTCCAGAGTTGGCACAACCACGGGGATCCTGGTTGGCGAACCCGAGCCGGCTGTTCATCTGGGCGGCAGGCAGCCCCTGCACCAGTACCGGTTCCCGATTGAAGGTAGCCATCAGGCTCTCGACCAGCCCATCGTAGTTCGCCCCGGTCAAATATCCGGCCCGTTGGATCGCAGCCACTGCCCAGAGAATGTCGTTAGGGTAGCATTCACCCGGATAGTCGTCGACCAGATGATACCGCGCCGCCATGATCTCACCTGCCAGGCTTTCACTTTGTTCAGCCATCAGTTGGTGATACTGCCGGTCCCCCGTTACCGACTCGTAGGAGGACAAGCCCATGATCAGCAGCATCCGGTAGAAAAGGTTCTCGCGCTCCAAATAATCAGCGCCCCACTTCTTCCGAACCCAGGTGGCGGTTTCAGGCGATGCGATAATCTCTGCAGAGAGCACCAGCGTCTCCGCAATCACGGGGTCTTCGGGATCGAGCCGTCCTTCGGAGACAAGCTGCTCCGCGGTAAGCAAATAGAAGACGGAGCCAAACATCGGCCATTCCGTCTCCGCCACTTCAAAGGCCGCAACCTTTCCGGCCCGGCCGGTATCGAGATACTTGCGCGCCCAGTCACGTTGTCGGCCGGACACGTCCCGGAACCAGCCTGTCACCGACTCGCTATACCCGGTCTCGCGCAAGCTATCGTCCTGCAAGGTCCGCACAATCACTGCGGCCGGATAGATGCAAAACGCCAGGGCGGCACAAATGATAACAGAAGCGAAAACAAGACTGCAGACAAAGCGAACAAGGGGCCAGTTTGGAGATTTCATGCCACAGGCTATCGCTCCTATGTGTTGGCAATGTGAAGCTTCGATGAATTCAAAATGAAATCCACACCGTACTGTGGCGTGTGAGACTCACGCCGCTACCCAATAGAAACGCCTCCTCTCTGGTTCGGCGTAGTCTTAGACGAAGACGGGACACGCAGGAGAGGAGTTTGAGTGTGTGGTTTGGTCCTGATGGCAACGCGTTTAGTAAGGGTGCCTCACGATTCACTCCAGGTGGAGGATCCCAAAAAAGCTCCTCCTCTTTTCAAGGGGAGGCGGCTGCGCTTGTCGCAGACGGAGGGGTCCTCCAACTTCAGCTCTCAGGCCTCTCGGACGTATAGGGATATCCGTCCCTACCACTCAAAATAGAATGCGGAGTTGTAAGCATTCGTGCCCATTCGTGTGCATTCGTGGTTTCAAAACACACAACTGCTCGAATCATTCTGTCACAAATCTTTCTGTTCTCCCCTACCTTCACGATGCGCAGACATAGTGAAGGGACGCGCTTCGTCAGGCCTCAGCCTTAATCTCAGCCCTAATCCTTCCCCCAGCCCAGCACGTCGCGTACAACCGACCAGCGGGGCGCCCGGTCTTCCCGGGGATTTCCCAGGATCCAATAGTTATAGCTCTGCTCCGCCGCTTTCGACTGCCGCTCCAGCGCAAGCCATTGGTTCAGGAAGACGAGGAAATCCGGATCGTTCGGATTCACGGCATAGGCCAAGTTATAGCCGGAATGCTGTGGATACACATTCAACTTGTAGCCCGGATGCAGGAGCGAAAGTAACGATGCTGCTTCCGCCGAAGTATAGAGTACCTCGACGCTCGCATCCTCCTGCGTCTCCACATCCGTGAAGTAATCGGAATAACTATCGTATTCGATCAGTTCCGCGGTCGGCAGGAGGGCCCGAATATTGGGAATGAACGGACTGGGCGGCACATAGCCCACCGAAAGCCCGGAAAAGGCCTTCAACTTTTCAATGCTGGAAAAGCGATCTTTCGATTCCGGATCATCGGGAAAGAGTAGCGCGAGATGCAGACGCAGGTAATCGTCGGAGAAGGTATACTTCCGGATATCGTAAGCCGTGATCGGCACACCCGACATCAGCAGGTCAATTTCGCCGGCATCCAGATAAAGATGCGCGTCCTTAGGGGAGAGTGGATAAAAAAGGATGGCACAGCCCAGATGATGCGCGAGTCGGTGCGCCGCTTCGACATCATAGCCCACCAGATTGCTTTCTTCATTAAAATAGGACCAGGGCTGGTTGTCAGAAAAGAAACCGACCCGCAGGATACGTTGATCCCGTGTGAGCTTTTTCGGGCTCGGATCCGTCGGAGCAGCGTCCCCATAATCAGGCTCATCCACACCGAATAAACGCGCAAACAAGCCCGGCTTGTCATGCCCCGGCTCCAACTCAAGGGCCGTGTCAACCGGCGGCTTTGCCAAATCCGGCGGGCTTTCAAAGACCCGGTCCGGCATCAGTTTGATGACCGACATATTGGCCGCGAACTCAGCCTGCTGGTTCGCCGAGGGAACCACCTTGTCGAGAAAGAGGCTGATCGAGAGCACCATGGTACCAGCGGCAACCGACATCGCACCGAGGCCGAGGAGCATACGGCGCGGCTGTATGCGCAATTGCCCGACCAGGGACGAGACCGAGATCAAGGTGATGCAGAGCAGTTCCATGCAGGCCAGCAGTGTGGCGAAACGCCCGTTGATGATTCCGGAGAGGACGTACAGTGAAAACAGATCTGTGGGTAAGCCTTCGATCTGCAGCATGTAGGGCACGGCGATATCGATTCCCCCGAAAAACACCGGCAGCGCGGTCGCCACCGTCTGTGGGTAATGGCTGTAAGGCAGGGGATCGCCGATAAACCAGGCACCGAAGAAAATAAAGAGGAGCGCGGTCAGCTTCCCCATGTTGGGAAAGTTAAAGGTCACCGGGACCAGAATATCGATGTAGTATTTGGCGTTCTCGGCCTCCGGACAGGTCTCCTTGAACATTTTCTGGCAATCCGTGATCAGGATAGGCAGCACGACAAATAGATTTCCGGTCGTGAATGCCGTGATCAGCGCATTCTTCGAAACCCGCAAAACCTGCCGGTAGCTAAAGGCAGTGACCATCGACATCAGTACCGGGAACGCGGCGAAGGAAAGGAAGAGGCAGCAGCTAATGTAGGTGACGAAGTAAGCCTGCAGGCGGATGATGTCATCCCCGTCGAGCGTGCCCGCGGCCGATGCGGTGAGACCAAACACCCCGAGAGGCGTGGTCTTCACCACGAACCCGGTGACCCGCTGCAGCGTGCCCGCAATCACGCCGAAAACATCCAGTACGGCTTCCTTCTTGGGCACGGCGATAAGGGCCAAGCCGAAGAGGATACTGAAAAGGACCACTGCGGGGATCGCACTCGTGGCCAGCGCCTCAAAGGGGTTTGAAGGCACGAACATCTGGACCAGGGAGACCGGCTCCGCCGGACTGACCATGCCCGGATTGAAGAAGGTCGCGGACTGCCGGTCGGGAAAGGTCGTCGCCATCAGCACCACCACCGACAGGCCAACCAGCCAGAAAGCAAGCAATACCACCCCCGCCCGCTTGGCGAGGAGCCAGGCCCGATCGTAACTGAGCGAACCGAAGCCCACGATCAACGAGAACATGATGTACGGCAGGATCGTCATCTGCAGCAGCCGCACGTACACGGTGCCGATCACTTCCAGACCCGCCGCCATCTCCCCAAAGAAAAGCCCCACCAGGATCCCGGCGATGAGGCCAGTGACGATCTGCGTCGTCAGGCTTGGCATCCGGATTTTCATAAGGGCTAACGTAGCAGATTTAATGCTAAGAACCAGATTGTTTTCCGTCGCCTGCGTAGGCAAAAGTCAGCCGTCGAATACAGATACAGATTGCGATCCGCTCACTTCGATGCAGACTCAGTACCGTGAAACAGCCCCTCGATTCAGCCAAGGAAGTCGCCCAAGCCACCTCGGGTGCGATTTTCAAAACCGCAGGTTTTCTGACCTCGACCATCAAAGGGATCGGCAAGGGCGTCTTCCAGCCGATTGCCTCCAGCCTCACCCCGACCAAAACTCCGGAACCCGGCACAGCCCCCGGCATCGAGCATTACCTCAAGCACGAGGCGGACCACGAGGTCCCGGTGCGGATCACCATCCTCGACTATGGTCCGGAAAAGTTGGAAAGCCGCGAATTTGACTCGGTAGAGGAGGCCCTCGCCTGCCCCCGCCATGAACCGCATCATGTGCGCTGGATCAATGTGGACGGCCTCAAGCCCAGCGTCGTGGACAAGCTGTGCAAGCATTACGGCATCCATACCCTCTCCGCCGAAGACGTGCTCAACACCTACCAGCGACCCAAGTTCGAAGCCTTCGAGGACCACTTGCTCGTCGTGGCCCGCCAGATCCAACTGGTCGGTGACCAGTTGAAGAACGAGCAAATCAGTTTCTTTCTCTTTGAGGATGTGCTGATTTCCTTCCAGGAGGAAGTCGGCGATGTCTTCGGTCCGGTCCGCAAGCGCTTGGAAAATCCCGCCGGACGTTTTCGCACCTACAAGGCGGACTACCTCTTTTATGCCCTGCTCGACTCCATCGTCGACCACTTGTTCCCGCTGCTCGAGGGCTACGGAATCGCCATGGAAGACCTCGAAATGGAAATCCTCAAGGAGCCCAGCACCAAGAGCCAGCAACGCCTCTTCGCGATGAAGCGCGACCTTTCGCTCCAGCGGCGCGCCCTCTGGCCCATCCGCGAAGTGGTCGACCAACTCTACCGGGACGAATCCGGCCTGATCCACCCCGACCTGCGCACCTTCTACCGCGACGTGCAGGACCATACCATGCAGGTCATCGACCTGCTCGAAACCTACCGGGATACCGCTTCGGGACTCAGTGACCTCTACCAGTCTTCCGTCGGCAACAAGATGAACGAAATCATGAAGGTCCTCACCATCATGGCCTCCTTCTTCATCCCCATCACTTTCGTCGCCGGGGTCTATGGCATGAACTTCGAATACATCCCCGAACTCGCCTGGCACTACTCCTACTTCGTCTTCTGGGGCATCTGCCTGAGCATGACCGGCGGCCTCGCCTTCTACTTCTGGCGCAAGGGCTGGATCGGCAAAGACAAGTAGCCCCCTCCAGGAATTTCCGAGCCCAAATCGCGAACCAACCAAATGGAGGGACACGCAAGTCTGCATCTTTCGCCTACGATATGGAGGGGCATGCTTCCGCATGTCCGCGGCGAGTCGAAGGGCATCCCGCCCTCAATGTTCCCCTCCTTGGCAGGAGGGGTGGATGCCGCCTAAGCGGCAGACGGGGTGGTTCGCCACCCGTAGCATCGGCGGTCACGTCGATGACTAAACAACTGCACCCCGAATCAACACAGCACTGTGGCGTGTGGGGACACACGCCGCTACCCAATAAAAACTCCTCCCCTGCACGCGGGGGAGGTGGCTGCGTCTGACGCAGACGGAGGGGTACGCACCGTTCAGATTTCAGGACTGTTCCTTCAGCCTTCCTCGACAGACCATCGACATCAGCCTGCGATCCAGAGTCCTCCCGGACGGATAGCGATATCCGTCCCGCCCCCTCGAAATAGGAAGCCCTACAAACATCACATCCCCACGGTTGTAAGAATCATTCTGCCTACCTAACACCGTTGTAAGCATCATTCTGTTCACAATCCCCGCACACCACCAAACCTCCCTCTTCAGCCCTCAGCCTTCCCCTTCAGCCTTCCCCTGCGGATTATCGGCAAAGATGGCGGCAACCAGAACCAGCGGAGAGACCGCGATGCAAATCCAGCAGGCCGGACCGAAGCTACCGGTCTTCTCTGCCAGCAAGCCGAAGAGATAGGGGCCCAGTGCGCTCGTCGCGACCGTGGCCCCCGTCACCCAGCCATTGATCGAGCCCAGATGAAGTCGGCCGAAGAAGCGCGGCCAGGGCACATTGATCAGTATCCCGAAACTCCCCCAGGCCACACCGTTCCCCGCGATATAGACCCAGCGCCAAAAGGCGTCGGATAGATTCAGCACCCCGATCAAGGAAGCCGCCTGCGCACCGACCATGAGCATGAGTAAATACTTCATCGGGAAACGCGAGCTGAGTGCGCCCATTATCAGAGTCGTGCTGATGTGGAAGATCGCGATGTAGAGAAACAGGTTGACCGCAGTCTGGCGCCCCAATCCCTCGAGCTCGGCAATCGCAATAAAGTGGAAAGACACCCCCGTTCCGATCAGCGCGTTCAAAGCCAACCCGGAGGTAAAGATCCAAAATGCAGCGGTCCGGAGCGCTTCCGAACCCCGAAAATCCCGCACCACCGGGATGCGCGTGCGGGAGCCTTTCGACTTTACCTGCTCGACCTCGACACCGCATGACTCGGGGCTGTCACGAAAAAACAAATACGCCCAGATCGTCATTGCGACGGCGAAAAATACCCCCGTATACATCCAGGCAAGCTGCCAGCCAACCGCCAGCACAACTCCGTTCAGAAAGACCGGGGCGGAGGAAAAACTCAGTGAGAGCACCACCCCATTGATGGCCGCCGCCCAGCCACGCCGCCCTTCAAACCATTTGAAAATCATCGAGCGACAAGCCGTCATGCACAGCCCTACGCCGATCAAACGGATCCCTGCAAACGCGATGAAGACCAGGCCAAAACTCAGGATAGCATGCAAGCTCCCGGCAGGCAGAACTGACGTAATATGCTGCAGCAAGCCGGTGTAAACCAGCACACAGCCCAGCAGAGCAAAGCCGAGACAGGCGACTTTACGGGCTCCGTAGCGATCGACACAGTGTCCAGCCAGAGGCGCCGAAAGCCCGGCAAACACGGTGCCGAATGTGTAGGCCAGCGAAAATTGCGAACGGTCCATCGAGAGCGCCTCCATCATCTGGTCGATGAAGACCCCCATCCCCGGTGGACTGCCGGGGATCGCCGCAGCCATTCCGGCGGTGCCGGCGATCAAGACCATCCAACCATAATAGCCCGGCCACTTTTGGACAGGAAAAGGTTTGTTGGATCGAAAGAGGCCGAATTGCACGAATGCGAGTTAGCTAGTTAAGCTCCGGCCACTGCGTCAACAGGTAATAGGTCAACTTCTGCGCGGAAAGCGCCGCGATCGGGCCATAGACCAAATAGTCATTATTCGGCTTAGGCTGCGATAGGTTACTCCCCGCACGCACGATCAAGTATGGCGTCTCCATCTGTAAGCAGACCATAGCAAAGGGAGCCGACTCCATTTCCATCAGATCAACCTTCTCCGCCCTTAGCTTATCGATGCGTGCCTGTCGCACGCCAAAGGCATCGGACGACGCGACAATCGTATCCATATCAATCGTAACGGAGTAGCTTTCGCCATCAACGGTGACTTCGTGCGGCTCGTATGACTGGATCAATTCCGCAGCCGTCGTGCGCATCCCGGCGTCGACTGCCATCATGAAGGGCAACTTTTCCCGCGTTCCCGGTTTATAGAATTGGCCCCAATCGATATCCGTCTCCGTTAGGCTGCCGTAGTCATGAATAAATACCTCTTTGGGTAAGACGACATCGCCCGTCCGTTTCGCGTGATTGATGCGCGAGGCGGTTCCGGTCATAAAGGCAACCGACGGCTTGAAATGCTGGATGAAGAGCGCGGTGCACATGCCGGTCTGGGTCTTGCCGACACTTGTCAACGAGATCACCACCTCGTTCGCGCCGATCCGGCCCTGCCAGTAAGGAAAGCCGTAGAGCTCGCCCGACGACGCATCCTCCAAGCGCTCGACCAGAAAAGGGACCTCCTGCGGCACGGCACCCAGCACAAGAATCGGCCCGGTCGACGAGGCCTCAGTTTCAGCCCGAGCGCTTTGCAGCAACCCGATGCAGATAAGCGGCAGTAAATAGAAAAGACGAAAGAGTCGTGAGCGTTTCATTATTCGATGGGGTCTCCGAGGTTGACGGCCGAAGTTAAGCCGAAGTTTTCCTTACCGTAGTTGGACACTGTCACATCCACGTCCTGGACTGCATCACGCCAGTCTTCGGTCAGGTAGGTACTTTCAAATTCCAGAACCGCGGCATCGTAGTCCGCCATCAGTTCGGCTTTCTTGGACGGCTCCAGAAAGGAGTAAACGAGACTGTCCCGTCCCACTTTAACCAGCTCCTCCCAGCTCAGGTTGTAGTAACGCACAGCCGAGTAATACTCGTCAGTAAAGGTGGAGTCCCACATGCCGCGGTCATCCGTATTGAGCGAGACGGGGATGCCCGTGCGCAGCAAAACCGGAAAGGGATGCTGCATCGGGTCCGGCACATACTCGAGCAGCTTGTTGCTCACCAGGTTCACTTCCACCATGTACTGGTTCTGTCGCATGAGCAGGTAGGTGTCGGTATCCTTCAGCAAGTTGAGGCCATGCCCGATACGGTCGGCCCCCAGCGCCAAGGTGTCGCGGATGTTGGAATTCCCCTCGTCCGCCTCCCCGGCATGAATCGCCAAGGGGATCTTGGGATACAGACGCTGCATTTCGCGGTAGACTTCGGTAAAGCGTGCGGCCTGTCCCTTGCCCTCGTCTTCGCGCCCCGCCATGTTGATGCCGACGAATAGGTCGCGATGCTTGTCGATAAATTCAAAAGCGCGGCGCACGTGATCCTCCGCTTCGGGCAGAAAGCGGATGATCACCACCTGGAAGCGCATCGTCACACCGGTCGCAAGCGCATCAGGTTGGGCCAGCCGCTTCTTGTAGGTTTCATACCAAAGTTCCGCGCTGACCGGATTGCCTTCCGCGTCGGTGTGCGACCAGGGAATCACCTGCATCTCGATATAACGCAGCCCCTCCTTGCCCATCGCTTTCATATTTTCAACCAGCAGGTCCGGCCCGACCGACAGGTCGTTGAACACCGGCCCCATCCGCCACCAGATCTTTTCAAAAAATTCGTCACGCCCTTCGCCTTCCTGATCGATCTTCAGGTCTGAAAGCCAGGCCGCCTGCTCCGCCTCCGTCAATTCCGTCACCAGTTTGAACTGCTTCTGGAGACAGGGATCGAGCGCCTTCCAGTCCCACTCCCCAAGCACATGATACATCACCTCCGGACGCAGCCGATGCTCCGGACAGGCCTCGATCCGCGTGCGAATGTAAAACTGGCGCCCGCCATTGCGCTCCGCATCCAGATAGTAATCCAAAGCATACTCCATCGGCATACTGCCGCCACCATGGTGGTGCAGGTCTCCGCCCTTGGGTACCGCATACAGCAAGGCGTACAATTCGTCGGGACTGGCCGCCTGCTTGATCTGGTCAAACACCTTCGACGGCTCGCCGTACAGGACGGACGCACACAGCCCCGCCAAGGCGAGCCCCATGGACAATAATGATTTTTTCATGGATCGCCCCTAGCAGGGCCAGTGCCAAGCTCCCTCCATCGCCCAGCCCAATCTCACCGATGATTCTTCTTCTTTAGCCTGTCCCCTATTATATCCGCCGTTCACACAACCCGGTTTCTGCCAGATTTTGCAGACTGTCCCTAATAGCATATCTATAACAGAAGCGCCGGTCCCCAAAAGGAACCGGCGCCGATGCTCATAGTACGGCCCACTTGGGCGTATGATTATTGCAGATCGAATCGGTCCGCGTTCATGACCTTCGTCCAGGCCGCAACAAAGTCCTCGACGAACTTCGCCTGGTTGTCGTCCTGCGCATACACCTCGGCATAGGAACGCAGGATCGAGTTTGAGCCGAAAACGAGGTCGACACGGGTGGCCGTCCATTTGACTTCACCGGTCTTTCGGTCGCGGATCTTGTATTCGTTGCTCCCCGACGGCTCCCAGATGTAGCCCATATCGGTCAGGTTGACGAAGAAGTCGTTGCTCAGCACACCTTCGCGGTCGGTAAACACGCCGTGTCGGCTGCCTCCGTAATTCGTGCCAAGCACACGCATACCGCCCACGAGCACCGTCATCTCCGGCGCGGTCAGCCCCATGAGCTGTGTGCGGTCGAGCATCAGCTCCTCCGGCTTTACGATGTAGTCCTGCTTCACCCAATTGCGGTATCCGTCGTGGATCGGCTCCAGCGGCGCGAAGGACTCGGCGTCGGTCATTTCCGCGGTCGCATCCCCGCGACCGGGTGCAAAGGGAACCACGATCGAATGCCCCGCCGCCGCAGCAGCTTGCTCGACCCCCACATTGCCGGCGAGGACGATCACATCGGCCAGGCTCGCACCGGCCCCGGCTGCGATTGGATCCAGCACGGACAGCACCTTGGCCAGACGGTCAGGCTCATTGCCCGGCCAATCCTTGAATGGCGCCAAACGGATACGCGCCCCGTTGGCCCCGCCACGCATATCGGAGCCCCGGAAGGTCCGGGCACTGTCCCATGCCGTGGCAACCATCTCGCTGATTCCGAGCCCGCTCGCGGCGATTTTCGCTTTCACCGCATCGACATCGTAGGAGGTGGCCCCCGCTGGCACCGGATCCTGCCAGATCAGGTCTTCCGCCGGCACATCCGGCCCGAGGTAGCGCACCTTCGGCCCCATGTCGCGGTGCGTCAGCTTGAACCACGCGCGGGCGAAGGTCTCGGCAAAGTAGTCGGGGTCCCGGTAAAAACGCTCTGCGATCTCTCGGTACACCGGGTCCATCTTCATCGCCATGTCCGCATCTGTCATCATCGGATTATGGCGAATGGACGGGTCTTCCACATCAACCGGCTTGTCTTCCTCCTTGATGTCCACCGGCTCCCACTGAGAGGCCCCGGCCGGACTTTTGGTCAAGGCCCACTCATAATTCAGCAGCAGATAAAAGTAGCCGTTGTCCCACTGCGTCGGATGCGTCGTCCAAGCCCCTTCAAGACCGCTGGTTACCGCATCGCGCCCGATGCCACGCTTGGTCTTGTTGAGCCAGCCGAGCCCCTGGTCTTCCGGGCCCGCCGCTTCCGGATCCGGCCCGAGCAGGCTCGCGTCGCCGTTGCCGTGACACTTGCCCACCGTGTGTCCACCCGCGGTCAGGGCCACAGTTTCCTCGTCGTTCATCGCCATACGGGCAAAAGTCTCACGGACCTGTGCCGCCGTCTTCAGGGGATCCGGCTTCCCGTTCACCCCCTCTGGATTGACATAGATCAGTCCCATCTGCACGGCAGCCAGCGGGTTCTCCATCGTAGAGGGATCCTCCACATTCTCGTAGCGCTCGTCACTCGGCGCCAGCCATTCCTTCTCCGCCCCCCAGTAGGTGTCTTTCTCGGGGTGCCAAATGTCCGCACGGCCGAACCCGAAGCCGAAAGTCTTCAGCCCCATGGACTCATAGGCAATGGTCCCCGCCAGAATGATCAGGTCCGCCCAACTAAGCCGGTTGCCGTACTTCTTCTTGATCGGCCAGAGTAGACGACGGGCCTTGTCCAAATTTGCATTATCCGGCCAGGAGTTCAGCGGCGCAAACCGCTGGTTGCCCGTACCGCCCCCGCCACGACCGTCGGAAATCCGGTATGATCCGGCCGCGTGCCAGGCCATCCGTATCATCAGGCCGCCGTAGTGCCCCCAGTCCGCGGGCCACCAGTCCTGGCTGTCCGTCATCAATGCGTGCATGTCTTTTTTCAGGGCCTCATAATCCAGCGCCTGCACCGCGCTGCGGTAGTCGAAGCCCGCCCCCATGGGGTCGGTCTTACAGTCGTGCTGGTGCAGGATGTCGAGGTTCAGGGCATTCGGCCACCAGTGCATGGGCTCCTGCCCTTCGGAGGTGTTGCCGCCATGCATCACCGGGCATTTGCCGGCAGATGCGCTCGCCCCATGCGGTACGGGGCACTTCGATTCGGGATCGTTCATGATGCGTCGGGTTGAGGTTATAGACAGTAGTGTTTCGGAGGGGCACGGCATCCATGCGCCCGTAAAGGTCATCGCAAGACAACTGCCGGTGCGGCTGCGGTGCATACGATTCAGGGTCAAGAGGGATAAACCCGGACACTAACGCATTTACTCACAGACGAAAACATTATTCCGAAAAATATCCGTATCAAGATTCCCCGCAAAAAACAGATAGGACAGTTGCAGAAATATAAAATACAGAGCGACAGCTCAAAAATACCCTGATCACTTAAACATCCAGCCTGTCCCTACTTATAACGGCTTGTGGTAGGGATGCAAAATTTGAGTACAGGAACAAAACCGAAACCATGACACAATCAACAAAAGGCCCAGAACGGGTCAATTATCAAGAACTTACGCAACACCCGGACAAAAGAAAACGACTTAGGAAAATCTCCTAAGTCGTTGACTATAAAGTGGTGCCAAGGGGCAGATTTGAACTGCCGACCAAAGGCTTATGAGTCCTCTGCTCTACCACTGAGCTACCCTGGCATTTCGCCGAAAACGGCCTCCTTAAAAAAGGAAGCAGCAGAAAAAGCCGACTACCCCGCCCCCTGTCAAGCGCTCAATTTGCGGAAAAATGGTGCGTCCGCATAAAAACTACCCAAATATCTGTCGTCTCAGTCCGCGAATGACCGCCAAATCGCCCCAGTCAGCCCCCTGCAAGTCGCAAGGTTTGGGCGGCCGCTGGCGTCCCCGCTCCATCTGCCAAGCGTCCACATAGCCCTTTACAAACGCTTTGGACCCCAGAATCGCACCGTCGGAGAAATACCTCACCCGGCAGCGCAGAATTGCTGCCTTTGGCAAGACGGCACCCTCTTTTTCCAAGACCTTCAAGGCTTTCTTCCGGTCGATCGATTGTTTTCCCTCCGCCGGCGCAGAGCCCTTGCCAAAAATCAAAGCCCGATGCGACCGGAGTGCTTCCGGAATACCAGCGACACGGTCCGACCAGATCCGGCTCAAGCCCTTGCGGGCCCCGCCCGAACCCGCCACCGCCTCCGCATAGCCACAGAAACGGTAATCCTTCGGATCGTCCACCAATCCGGCTCTCACAGGATTCAAGTCAATGTAAGCCGCCATGGTCTGCAGAGGGTTGCCCCGCCCTTCAACCAGCACGCTCTTGAAACGCTCCGACCACAGTGTGCCATAACGCTCATGCGTTCGGTTATACCAGACGGAAAAGCGCTGCTTTACCGCCTTCATGAACTCGGAAACATCCCCCATCCGCGCCTGTAGCCTAATGCGAATCGCATCCGCCTCCTTGCCCCCTTCCTGCAATTGCCGCTCCATCACCTTTGCCGACTCGGCTTGGTATTTCGTAGGCTTCGGATACAACACCCGGTAACGACGCATCAGCTCGCCATCTGTAATTCTTATCAAATCGGGAACCCGGACCAACACATGAAAGTGATTCGACATCACGCAATAGGTCAGAACCTCAACACCGCAAAAATCCGCCACCTGCCACAACATCTTACGCAACACCTCCTTCTCCCGATCCTTGAAAAGCGGTTCCCCATTCACCGTACGCGTCATGCAGTGATACACTGCCGGGCGTCCATGTACCTTCAGTCGTCGCGTCCGCATAAGAAAACTCAATCACAGACTAACGCTATTTTCAAATGTTTTTTCAAGACTGTCCCTTAGATTATATTAGATTATAACATAACTGGGCGAATGGCTCGCACACGTCTCGAATCAGGCAGTTCTTCCACAAAGTAATTGCGTATTTTAACACAGGGACTTTAAACGTTTCTTCAATTATTCTAAGAACATGAAGCGCCTGGTTATCACAATCTTTTGCATCTACGCAGGCTTGAGTGTACTTAAAATCTTTAAGGGAGAGCCGCTTCTAAAACTTCCCGTAAACAAACCATCAGTTTCAAACCAATCCAGTTTGAAACAACAGCTGGACTCACTCATTCAAGAACGTGAGTCACTTTATGTCAGAACGATCCCTCCGAATGGACCGCAATGCAACGGGAAGCCAATGGTACGTGTGGAACTCCCGGAACATAATTACCAGCGTCACGCGGAATTATCCCAGCAAATTGAGACTTTAAAGCGACAGGTTCGATAGAGCATAAACAAATCCGTCACCTGGCACAGGATCTTATATATTAATAATACCACGCAACGCAGCAGGACGAGGGTCCCAGTGTACTAGTCCGGGCGTTTAAAACGGCGTTTGGAAGTCGCTGCCTCCTTTGCCTGTTTGGCGGGCTTCTTCTTCGGGGTGCCGACAAATTCAGACTTCGGCTTGAAGGGTTTGCCGGCTTTCTTGTCGGCCTTCGGCTTAAAAGGCTTGGGCTTGTCGGCGAACTTGTCGCGTTTCGGACGGTCCCATGTTTTCTTGCCGAACTTGCCCTTCTTCTTACCGCCCTTCTTGGGAAGTTCCTCGAGGAAGGGTTCGTGGTCCTCCTCGATGGACTCGGTACCACGACCGTCTTGACGGCGAAGCAGATCAAAGAGCGCGCTGGCGATATCGGTGGGCATGTGGCCGGCGTCGAGCAGGCGGTCCACCAGATGCTCGTAATTCGTGAACTTGCCGGACTCGAGGAGGTCGCGCACCTGGTTGAAGACCATATCGGCGCGGCGGCCCTCGACTTCCTCCTGGGAGGGAATCCGGGTACGGCGAATGATCTGCCGGGTATAGCGTTCGATTTCCTGGAGACGGTAGATCTCCCGGCCGTAAACAAAGGTGATGGACTTACCATGGCGTCCGGCGCGGCCGGTCCGGCCGATGCGGTGCACATAGTCCTCGGGGTCATAAGGCAGGTCGTAGTTGAAGACAATGCTCACATCGTCGATATCCAGGCCGCGAGCGGCGACATCGGTGGCGACAAGCAGCTCGACCGAGCCATCGCGAAACTTCTTGATTACACGCTCGCGGTTGCCCTGCGTAATGTCACCGTGGATACGGTCGACGACATAGCCGCGGAGGGCCAGCGCTTCGCAGACCTCCTCGACCAGCTGCTTGGTATTGCAGAAAACAATCCCGCGGGGGTCGGTTTCCATATCGAGCAAACGGCTCAGCACCTCCAGCTTGGAACGGCTACGCACCTCGTAGTAGCTTTGCTCGATGGTTTCGACGGTGAGGGCCTTGCGCTCGATCGAGATCTCAACCGGGTCCTGGCTAAAGGCACGGATCAGTTGCGTGACGCCCTTGTTCATGGTGGCGGAAAAGAAGAGCGTCTGCCGTTCCTCCGGAAGGGCACCCAGAATGACCTCCATGTCCTCGCGGAAGCCCATGTCGAGCATACGGTCGGCCTCGTCGAGGATGCACAGTTGGACTGCATCGGTGCGGAAGGTCTTGCGCTTCAGATGGTCCATCACGCGACCGGGGGTGCCAACCACAATTTGCGCCCCCTTCTTCAAGGCGCGGATCTGGCGGTCGATCGGAGCGCCGCCATAGACGGCGACGGCCTCCAGGCCCTTGAGTGCGGAAGCCAGGCGGTGAATTTCCTCACAGACCTGTACGGCTAGTTCGCGGGTCGGGCAGAGAATGAGAACCTGCGCGGCCTTCATGTCGAGGTCGATGGACTCAAGCGCCGGCAGGCCGAAGGCGGCGGTCTTGCCGGAGCCGGTCTGCGACAGGCCGACGATATCGTGGCCCTCGAGGGCGACGGGGATGGTTTGCGCCTGGATAGGAGACGGGGACTCGAAGCCAAGTCGTTGGATCCCCTCAAGAAGTTCGGGCTTCAGGCCCAGATCGGAAAATGTCGTTTGCATAGCGGTCTTTGTAGCTGCCCAAGAACCCGGCACGCGACATTGCCTGCACATCCTCCGGAGCGGTCGTTACGAAAAAAGTGGCGTGACAGTGCATGCTTTTCAAGAAAGCACAAGCAGTGTTTTCAAGGGGCTCCGCACAGTAAAGCGCCCCCATCAGCGCGTGGCAATGCCAGGATCTACCAAAGCCCGAGGGCTTCCATTTGCTTGGTTGCCTGCTCGGCCCAGCCACGATTGGCCACCGGGCTGGCGGGACTGGGATGGAGAATACGGCCGATCTTGGTCCCGGTTCCCTCCAGCGCCTCCTTGGCGCGGCCTTCGGCAAAGGCGCCGACACCGATAACCCATTCCGCCTGCATGGCTTGGACAATGGCACGGAGGTGCTCGTCGCAGGCGGCATAGAGGGGCGCCACCTCGGAAGCCGGCATTTTGTCGGGGGTGCGGTTCTTACCGGAGGCCTCCATGAAGACCAGCGGGCAGTAATTGGCGACGTAGTGGTCCTTAAAAAAGGCGGCGGCACTGCCATAGCGCTCCTTGAATGTACCCCAGAGCCGACGCCCGCTGACCTCGCTTCGGGTGCAGTCGAAGCCGTCGATCGGGCGCTTGGGGTGCTCGTGCAGCGGCTTGCCGATGGGAGTATCCACACCGACCCAATTGCGGACCAAGTCGATCTCGCCGAAGGGCACCCCGCACTGCGCCATGCCGAAAGGACCGGGATTCATGCCCAGAAAGACGACTTTCTTGACCGAACCGGCATGTTGCTCGATGTAGCTGCGATGGCCCGACCAGGCATAGCGGAGCGGATTATAGACAAAAGCGGTGGGCTCGGCAAAGCTCAGGGCATCGACATCGTCGGCCAGTTTTTCGGCGGCAACCAGGACCTGTTGGGTAATCGCGTTGGTCATGAATGAATCGCCGCAAAAAGGCACCGAAAACGCAAACCGATTTGTAATACCCCTTCTCATAATTCTTGCGTAAATGGTGTAGCTTATTGCGCAATTATTATGAGAAGAGGTATTAGCGTCTCCCGAATCCGTAGGCTTCAAGAAGAGATCGTACAGCAGGTTTTCACGACACCGGCGCGAGCAAGCTCGCACACTACTTTCTTCGTTGAGCCCCCATCGAGAGGACTCTCGGCATAGCTCAGGGGCTGCCTGAATCTTCCACATTCTCCCAAACGCCCGTAGATCAGCGTGGCGTGCGAGCTTGCTCGCGCTTGGAGATATTGTTTCGGCGACAATCCTCGAAATCAGACATCCACTATTATTTAGTATCGCTGTGCCCCAGGTCGCGGTCGGGTGCGATCCGATCGCGAATGCGCTGCTTGAGTTCCTTCATTTCGGGAAAGCGCCCCTCGGCCTTGCGGTCCCAGACCGCCTGCCCGTCCAGGGTGACCAGAAAGCGTCCGCCGACCTCGGAGGGCTTAAGGGTGACCGCTCCGAGTTCCTTTTCAAAGGTGGTCAAGAGCTCCTGCGCCGTCCATCCGGCCCGCAGGAGCCAGCGGCAACCGGGGCAGTATTCGATTTCAACAGAGGGTTTCATCGGCCCAAAACTGTAAAGCGGTAGTGCAAGTTGTCATCCCCCGATTCGACCTCGGCTTCGGTTCGCTTGAAATCACAGGCATAGTCGGGGAAATAGGTATCACCCACGACATCCATACCGATGGAAGTGAGGTGAAATTTCCCGGAGAGCGGGATGGCCTCCCTGTAGATTTGCTCGCCCCCGCAGATCCAGACCGGCCGGCCGTCGTCACGGGCGATGTGGAGCGCGTCCTCGACCGAGGCAGCGGTTCGTACCCCGTATTCGGCCACAGCCTCCGGCTGGCTGGTCACCACGACATAACAGCGGTCCTCCCGCCAGCTGGGCTCACGAAGCATGCCGAGAAAACTAATCCGCCCCATGACAAGGGTCCCACCCAATGTCTTTTTCAGGAAAATATCCCAGTCCTCCGGCAAATCCCAAGGCAGGTCTCCATTGATGCCGATCACCCGATTCCGCGCCACCGCAGCGATCATATTGACAGAGGCAAAGGGCCAGAGATGAAGGTCCCGGACCGTCAGGTCGACCTCGTTCAAATTCTCGAGCCATGCGGCAGCCGTACGCCCACGGATGACGAGGGCCGGATCAACATCCACGATCGGCTGAAGCACGAAATCGCGCTGCTCAATCCGGGGATGCGGAAGCTGCAGTCGCTCGGTGTCGCGCTCCGTCTCGCCATAGGCCAGCACGTCCAGATCGATCGTACGCGGTGCCCACACACCCGTGCGGACGCGTCCCAGGCGGTTCTCCGTCTCCAGGCAGGCATCCAACAGCGCCTCTGGATCCAGCGAAGTGCGCACTTCCGCCACGGCATTGAGAAAAGGATCCGCCTCTCCCATGCCGACCGCCCGATTTTCGTAGATACGGCTGACACGGCTGATCAGGATCGAGCCACGGGCCTCGAGCAAACGGAGCGCTTCGCGCATCTGTGCAAGACGGTCTCCAAGATTACTCCCCAAGGCCAAATAGGCCTTGCTCAGCGGCATCGGGTCACCTCCGCCGCAAAGTAATCACAGATACAATCCACCGGCACCGAAGGCTTCTTGACCTTGACCGTGACCTCAAGTGCCTTTTCGAAGCGTTCAAGGATCTTGCGTGCGATGGTATCGGCACAGCTCTCGATGAAATTAAACCGCGTGCCTTCGAAGGTCTGCTTCACGGTCTCGTAGAGATCGACGTAGTTAATGGTTTCCGCCTCGCTGTCGGACTGCAGGTCGAGGGCGGGGTCGAGCTTTACCTGAACATCCACACGGAAACGCTGGCCGAGCTTGGCCTCCTCCTTCATCAGCCCGTGCCGGGCAAAGAACGCTAGGTTACGAAGTTCAATCTTGGCTGAGTTCATAAGACGTGCGGTGAATCAAAAGACGCGGAGCCTACTCCTCACCCTCGTAGTAGTCGACCTCTTTGTATCGGACCAGCTTGAATTCAGGCACGAGCAAGCGCTTGCCCGTGTCGGGGTAGGTGACGACATCGGCCACATGGTGGTCCGCGATCAAATAGTAAACCAGAGGCACCTCGCCGTCGTTCTCCAGCTGGTGGGCCGTGCCCGGCGGACAGACGGCATGATCGCCGGCCCGGACCGCGCGCCGCTCGCCGGCGGCCCCGATCAATTGGCCGCTGCCCGAAAGGAAAATATAGTGCTCCCACTGGGCGGCATGCGCATGCAGCGGGTAGTTCTTCTTTCCCGGAGGCAGGGCCGCACGCTCCACGTCGAAGGGATGCCCGCCGCCCCAGAGCCCGACATCGCGGATGCCGCCCAAGGCGACCGACATATGCCGGCGTTCCAGGCTGTAAGCGCCCTTCGGGGATGTCTCGGACGCCACCGGCACCGAATCTTCACTGACGATTTTAATCTCTTTGGTCATAACGAAGGCAATGATCCATTACTTTGGCACATTGGCTGTTCTCCAGCACATCGTGGACCCGAATGAAATCAACCCCCGCTTGGATGCCGAGCGCGGTCGTCGCCAAGGTACCGCTCAACCGGTCAGCCGGATCCGGCAGGTCGAGCAGCTTTGCGATCATGGACTTGCGGGAGGCACCCAGCAGGACCGGATAGCCCAGGGCTTTCAGCTCAGGCAGGCGGCGGATGACCTCCCAGTTCTCCTCGTAGGTCTTGCCGAAGCCCAGCCCCGGATCCAGGCAGATGGCATCCTTCCGGAGCCCCGCCTCACAGACCAGAGCCACCGATTTCTTGAGGAAGCGAATAATGGACTCCATGACGTCACCGGTGCCTGCTTCTTCGGCCGGGCGGTTGTGCATGAGGATGCAGGGCGCCTCGTTCCGGGCAATCACATCGACCATGTCGGGGTCTTTCTGCGCGCCCCAAACATCGTTGACGATATCCGCCCCGGCAGCGAGGGCCGCATCCGCCACCTCCGCTTTCGAGGTATCGACTGAAATGAGCACATCCGTCTGGGACCGCACCGCCTCGATCAAGGGGACCACGCGGGCCATTTCCTCGTCAGCCGTGACCGGCACATAGCCCGGGCGGGTGGATTCGCCGCCCACATCAATCATCGTCGCCCCGGCTTTAACCATGGCATGAAAATGCTGCACGGCCAGATCGTCGGAGGCATATTGTCCGCCATCCGAAAAGGAATCCGGGGTCAGGTTCAGGATCCCTACGATATAGGTCCGCCGACCAAGGGGAAGCGTGCGTCGCGGGGTCCAATAAGTCTGTTTCGGCATACGTATATATTTCATCCAGCCCGTCGTTTTTTGCAAGCTAGCCCTCGATCCGGAGCCGGAACATATTCGCGGGCAAGACGCCGGCGCGAGCAAGCTCGCACGCCACTGCTCTTTGATTGAGCCACGATTGAGAATACAGACCGGATGATTTCCGGATCTTCACAAACGATCCACACAGGACCCATGCGGGTGTAGCGTGCGAGCCAGTCTCGCGCCCGAATACTACTTCGACAAAATTCTGGTATTTTTGCAGAGACCGAGGTGACCTTCCCGCCCTTTTGCATGAGTGCAAATTAATACCCTGATGAATGAACAAAGCCCCTCTGGAAAGGTCATGAGTATTCGATGAAAACTACCAAAGTTGTCGTGCCTTGGGAAGAAGGCCTGCACCTGCGCCCCGCAGCCGAGCTGGTCAAAGTCGCCCGGCGCTCAAAATCGACCCTCAAACTCCGCCTTGGCCAAAGGCGTGCCGATCTACGTAATATACTTAGCATCATAGCGCTCTGCGCCACGATGGGCACCGCGCTCTACTTGGAATGCGACGGTGAAGACGAACTATCCGCGACCCAGGAAGTCGAACGTATCTTCAGTCCCGCTGAAAAAACCTAGGCGTAGGCCTTGCTGCCCAGACCGTCCATCAGAGACTGGATTTTCAAGGCTTCGCCCCAGACCGCCGGATCGGGCTCCAGCTCCAGGCCGAAGCAACGGGCCAAATCCACCCCCATGACCTTGTTCCCACGCTCGTTCACATGCAACGGATCGGTCATCAGCGGACGATAAATTTCGGGATGCAGGAGTCTCAGGGGGGTCCAGCGGTGCAGATGGTCCACCAGAGCCGCGCCGGTATCCTCGCAGACCCAGCGCACCGCTTCGGCAAAAGCCTCGTACTTGAGAAAGCGCTCACTGCCATCCGTATCGAGCGCATAGTAGGTCTGAAAGCAGACCTGGGTACCGATGGCATCGAAACGCCGCCAGAGCTCGCGCAAGTTGGCTTCGAACTCCTCCAGATCCATATTTTGATCCGGATTGCTGTCGTTGCCACCGATGGTAATGAAGACCGCGTGCGGCAGGTAAAAGGCCGCATCCGCAGGGAAGCGCTCCAACAAGTCACGCGAAGTCTCCCCCCCGACCCCGGAATTAATGCAGCGATGTGAACGCCCGTAGCGCTGTTGAATCGCCAAATCCAGACAATCAAACCAGTGCATCCCCGGCAGCCGGCGCTCCGTGTTGGAAGAACCGTATGCCAGGATCCGCGTCAAGGTCTGTGACTCGAAACGCTCCAGCAAGTTTGTGAAAAACGTGTGGTTCACAATTAAGATGGTAAACAAAGCATGGGTCGGAAAAACAAGCTGAAAGCCGGCGCCCGAGCGAGTATTCAGAGGAATAATACCTCTTCTCATAATTCTTGCGCATATGGCAGAGGGCGAACTCATTGCTGGCAAGGCGGGTGCCTCCAGTTGGGTCGAGACCCTGCTGGCGGCGACCAACGCCGCCAGCGATGAGCTCGCCCCTGTCCCTGCGGGATGCGCTGATATGCTTCTCCCGCGGCGTTAGCCGGACAGTCATGCACCTAGGTGCATTCCTGACCGGCCGCCTTGCGAGGTGAAGCAAATCAGCTGCACCATATACTCAATAATTATGAGAAGAGGTATAATACCAGTGCCCGATAAAATTGATCGGCTTTCAGGCGGTCAGGCGAGCTGGATGCCAGTGCGTTGTTCGTGCGCCTCGAACGCGCTGCGCAGCGCCTCGAAGCTTCCGGAGACCTCCGGTCCCCATGGAAGCGTCCGCCCACCGAGCGCCCGGACCGGGCGCAAACCAATCGCCGAGTTTGTGAGAAAGGCAGCCTCCGCCTCCATGAGTGCTTCGGGCAGAAAGATCCCCTCGTTCACCTCGGCCAGTTGCATGACTTCCGCGCGGACCACGCCAGGCAGCAAGCCACATTCGAGCGAAGGCGTGCAGAGCCGTCCACCGTGGTAAAAGAAAAGGTTGGCCATCGTCGCCTCGGCCAGCGCACCCGCCGAATTCAGGCGGACGGCCTCGTCATAACCGGCGGCGCGGACCTGCTGGAAGAGCAGGAGCGTCTCCATGTAGTTGTGGGTCTTATGCCCTGCGAGCAGGGAGCGTTCGTTGACCGGCACATCCTCGCGCAGCTGAACCTGGAGGGACTCCGGCCATGGGTGGGCCTGACGCGCGTAGAGGAAGAGACGCGCTCCGTCCGGGGCACGCACAAGGGACAGCTTCAAGATACCATCGCGCAGACAGGTCATCTCGATAAAACGGCGCCACTGTACCAGCACATCATCGCTGGAGAACGGGCAATCCAGCCCCAAGCGGCAGGCCGATCCGCTGAGTCGCGTCCAGTGCGCGGACCAAAAGCACAACTTCCCCCCCTCGAGCTTCATCGTCTCGAACAAACCGAGGCCATGGGCAAAGACCGGATCCTCTGGCTTCAATTCAAAGGACTCTCCCGGCGGGACTAGGATGATTTCCGACATAATTGCTCGATAGTTTCGTGGATCGCCCGGCCCTTATCGACCGTTTCCTGGAATTCACTCTCCGGGCGGGAATCCCAGACAATACCGCCACCGACCTGATAGTCGAGCCATCCGTTCTTCAGGTGCAGGCTGCGGATCGCGATATTGAATTCCGCATCCCCGTCAAAACCGATATAGCCGACCGACCCGCAGTAGACACCACGGCGGGTGGGCTCCAGTTCCTCGATGATCTCCATGGCGCGGATCTTCGGTGCCCCCGTAATAGAACCTCCGGGAAACAGGGCCTCAATCGCATCGTAGACATCCTTGTCCGCATGCAAGCGGGCCTTGACCTGGGCGGTCTGGTGGATCACACGGGCGTAACGCTCCAGTTGATACAAGCCCTCCACGCAGACAGAGCCGAACTCCGCCACCCGGCCTAGATCATTCCGCTCCAGGTCCACAATCATGAGCAGCTCCGCCCGGTCCTTTTCGGAGCCGCGCAGGTCGGCTTCCCACCGGGCTTCCTCCACCGGGGTCGTGCCACGCGGGCGCGTGCCCTTGATCGGGCGGGTGACCAGATCCCGGCCACGCTTGGCCAGGAATTGCTCCGGCGAGGTCGAGAGCACGGTAAAGTCCGGACAATCGAGGTAGGCTCCATAGGGCGCCGGATTGCCGGTGCGCAGAGCGCAATAAAGAGCTAGTGGCTCTCCTTGGAAAGTACAGCGCCCCCGTCGTGACAGGTTGACTTGATACACATCGCCACTGGCGATATAGCTACGAACGGTCTCTACCGCTGCGCCAAAACCGGCCTCGGAGAGGTTCCACTCCCACGGCCCGCATTCACAGGGCTGTGCACTGGCTCCGGCATCCGGACCTGGCTGCAGGGCAATCGTCTTAAGCTCCTGAAGGACCTCCGCTTCCGGTGCGCGGATCCCCAAAGCCACCAGGTAAAGCCGCCCCGTCGCATGATGATAAGCTGCGATTCCATCGTAGAGCCCGAAGTGCATATCCGGCAGTTGGCGGTCATCACGCGCGATTTCCGGGATCCGCTCGAGGCGCCGCCCGTAGTCATAGGCCAGGTAGCCCACCGCCCCACCCAGGAAGGGCGGCCGCTGACCGTCGTCTGCAGGCACAAACTCGCGCATCCCGTAGGCCTGCATCCGGCGACGCAGTGCATCAAGCCCCTCACCGGAAGCGCCCAGCTGCTCGAACGGGTCCGCCCCGAAAAAACTCCAAGCGCCCAGACCGTCGTTGGCTTGCGCACTGTCGAGGACAAAGGCCCCAGGCCGGCGGCCAAAGCGTTCAATCAAAACAGCCACCGGGGGCGGGTTCTGAATGCAAACAAGTTTCACCTAGTGACGATTCGCCCGTTGGAAGAGATACAAGGCAATCCCCTGGAAAATAATATTGGGCAGCCAGACCAGCAGGTCCGGCCGCATCCCACGGTAGTTTTCCAGCCAACTGACCATGATCATGAGGAAGTAGTAGGACAGTGCGATCACCAGCGCGATCGCGAGGTTGGCATAAGTTTCCTTGCGCCCGACCTGAATAGCCAGAGGAACCCCGAAAATGGAGAGCGAAAACACGGAAAAGGCCATGGCCAGGTTTTCCTGCAGGTGCATCTGCACCTTCATCCGCTGCTTGGACATACTCTCGCCCGTCTCCGCTTCCTCCTGCAGGGCTACATCCCGCGCCTGCATCAACTGGGAAAAAGTCATCTCGCTGACCCGTGTGCGGCGCTTCTTGGACTCACCGAAGAGCTGATCCAGCGGCAAGGCGATAGAAGTCTGCTCGAAGAAGACCGAATCCGGGGGCTCGGAACCGAAATCCTCGGGATTCTTACTGGAGCGCTGCTCGGCGGTACCGTTCTTGAGCACCAGCACCAGCGAGCTGTCCCCCGGATTATACTGGAGCTCGCCCTCGGCCGCACGCACGAACAAATGCACCCGCTGCTGTTCGTCCAGCTCCCAGATCCAGAAGTCTTTCATGACCTTGCCGTCACGCCCGCCCAGATAGATGATATAGCCGGGAAACTCGCTGATGAAGCGCTTCTCCTCGATGAATCCGACCGGATTGTCACTGACCGCACTCGCCATGATCTGCTTACGCAGGACCACGGCCCGGGGTGCAAACTGCAGGTTGATCAGGACAGCCGCAACCATACCGATAAAGGCAATGAGAAAGACGGGCGAGGCCAGACGGTAGAGGCTGACCCCGACGGATTTCATGGCCGTGATCTCCCGCTGAGAGGAGAGGCGCCCGAGGGCCATAAGGGTCCCGGTGAGCATGCCCAGGGGCAGCGCATAGGAGGCGACATAGGGGATGAGCAAGCCGACCAGCTTGAGAAAGACCATGAACCCGAGCTTACCGGCGGCCACGAGGCCCGCGATTTCACGAATCACATTGCCCAGCAGGAGCACAAAGACAAAGAGGAACATCGCCAATCCCGTGGAAACGAGGATCTCTTTAAGTACGTGGCGATGGAGGAGTTTTAGCATTCGGAACAGCTATTTCCTATGTTTCCTGAGGGAAAGACAATGCCGTTTTCAGCGGATTCGCCTCTAAACCAGCATCGCCTCCAATTGCGCCGCCCGTGCATCCGCATCTGCGGGATCGCGCCCCAGTACGATGCCAGTGACGATGTGCTTCGCCTCAGCACCCGGCCGTTCAGCAGGGGCCGGCCATGGGGATACCCAGGAACCCGCGTCGGCTCGACGAAGGGCGAGTCGAAATGAGATGTATGGTAGTCGCAATGGGACCAGAGAAAGCAGAATCGAGGTCAGCGCTAGCATAAAAACGTCGCACTCCACGGTTCGGTTTTGGATGAAATTCACACTTCACAGATCACGAATCCGCCTCCAGTCTCCCAGCCCATGAGTTCACAACACGACGAGGTAATCCAGATCTTCAAAGACAGCGGCGCTCTGCTCGAGGGCCATTTCCTGCTTCGCTCCGGCCTGCACAGTGCACATTTCTTTCAATGCGCCCAAGTCTGCCAGTACATGGACAAAGTCACCCGTCTGGCTGAACTCATGGTGGAAAAGCTCAAGGACTTCGGTGCCACCACAGTCGTCGGCCCAGCCATGGGCGGACTCGTGATCGGCCAGGAAGTCGCACGTCAACTGGGCCTGCGTTTCCTCTTCCTTGAAAAGGTGGACGACAAACTCGCCCTGCGCCGCAACTTTAAATTCGAGCCCGGCGAAAAGGTACTGATCGTGGAAGACGTCATCACCCGCGGCGGCCGTGTGGTCGAAGCACTCGAACAATGCCGTAAGCATGGCGCGGAGCCCGTCGCAGTTGGCGTCATCGTGGACCGCAGCCAAGGCCAAACCCAGTTCGACATCCCACACTTCAGCCTCGCCGAGCTCAGCTTCCCGACCTACGAAGCCGACAAGCTCCCACCGGAACTGCAAGGCACCGAGGCGGTCAAGCCCGGTAGCTAAGCCGCTCCGCCACAGGCAGCGCCTGCGCGTCATATCATGTTGAGCTACCGCCACAGCTTTCATGCCGGCAACTTTGCCGATGTGCTCAAGCACCTGATTCTGGCGGAATGTCTCGAATACCTGAAACGGAAGGACAAGCCCTTCGCCTACTACGACACACATGCGGGACCCGGCCGCTATGTCCTGGACTCCGGGTTCGCCCAGAAGAACAAGGAATATGAAACCGGAATCGGCTGCCTGTGGGAGCGTGAAGACCTGCCGGAATGCCTGCGGCGTTACCGTGAGCTCGTACGCGCCTTCAATCCGGACAGCACGCTCAGGCACTATCCGGGCTCGCCCGCCATCGCGCAGGCAGTGCTCCGTCCGGCCGACCGACTCCGGCTCTGTGAGCTGCACCCCGCCGACCATGCTCTCTTAGCCGAGGAATTCGGGTGCGACCGCCGGGTCGGCGTCGAGAAAGCCGATGGCTTCGAACGCGTGCTCAAACAGCTGCCTCCGTCGGAACGTCGCGGCCTGATCCTGATCGACCCGCCTTATGAACTGAAGGAAGACTACCAGCGCGTGCTGAGCTTCCTCGAAACGGCACACCGGAAATTCGCCCAGGGCCTCTACCTGCTATGGTACCCCGTGGTGGAGCGAGCCCGGATCGAGCAGCTGCAGCAGTCACTGGCACAGAGCGGTATCCGCAATATCCAATGCTACGAACTCGGCATCCGTCCGGACACGGAAGGACGGGGCATGACCTCCAGCGGCATGATCGTGATCAATCCGCCATGGACCCTGATGGAGACGATGGCCCCGGCGCTGCCATATTTGTCGGAACTCTTGGGCAGTAACGGGGACGGAACCTGCTACAGCCGACAACTGGTCCCCGAATGAGACCAACCGTACCCTCACGATCTACCATGTTCAAATTCGACAGCACACTCCACCGGCTTCGCGCCGTAGGCATATTGGAAGCCATTTCCTTTCTTCTCCTGCTCGGCATCGCGATGCCCATGAAATACGTCTGGGGCCACCCGGAAGCGGTTCGCGCGGTCGGCATGGCGCACGGCCTTCTATGGATCGCCTATGTAGGGCTCGCGGGGCTCGGACAGCTGGACTACAAGTGGTCGGTCAAAACGACGGCATGGCTGGTCGTTGCAAGCCTGCTGCCCCTGGGCCCGCTGGTGGCCGATGCGAAAATCCTGCGCGGATTCGAAGCCCCCAGCCGTTCCTAGGGCGTGCGCAGCCACCGATGTCTGCAGCTTTTACCATTTGACGCCTGAGGGACGCTGCGCCTACTAGCACACGGTCATGCTCAAACTATTCGGCAAGCTCCACCGCTCGGAAAGCGACAAGGCAACCTTTCTCCGGTTTGCACTCGTGGGGCTGACGATCTCGGTGATTGACGCCGGCCTGCTCTACCTCTCTCTCGGCCTCGGCGTGAATGCGTACATCGGCCGGATCTTCTCACTCGCAGCGGCGATCGGTGCCGGCTACGTACTGAACCGGTATTTCACTTTTCATCATGTCGAAGTGAACCGCGCACTCTGGCAGTCGGTACTGCGGCACTACAGTGTGCAGTCGACCGGTGGCGCTTTGAACATCGGGATCTACGCGCTGGTCCTGCTCATCGGACAGCAGATGGGAGCCGAAGTCTCGATGGCCACCACCCTCCCGCTTCTGGCCGTCTGGATCGGCGGCATGGCCGGCATGTGCTTCAATTTTTTCTTTTCCAAGAAACTGGTCTTTGACGCCTGAGCGATGTGGCGAATCTTCTGCAGAAGCCTGGGGCTGCATCTGACATGGTTCGTCCAGTCCCTCATCCCCGGACGGCACAAGGGCGCCCCCCTCGGATTGCGCAGACTGGTCTTCCTGTTACTCCTGTTCCCGCTCCTCGTCGCAGTCCAGCTGGTCCACTGGTGCTGCTTCCTGCTGGATGAGGTCTTCTTTCCCGGCTATCGCCGCACCCCGGTGAAATCGCCGGTCTTCGTAACAGGCATTCCCCGCAGCGGCACGACATTTGTCCACCGCACCTTGGCGGCCCATCCGGAGTTCACAAGTTTCAGCACATGGGAAGCGGTGCTGGCCCCCACGATCCTGCAGCGCAAAATCATCCGGGGACTGGCCGCGTGCGACCGGCGCATCGGTAGTCCGGCCCGGAAACTGGTCGATGTGATGATCCTTGCCTGCAGTGGTGATTTCAATGCCATCCACGAGGTCGCACTGGACGCGCCCGAGGAAGACTACCTTGCGCTCCTCCCCGCCGGCAGTTGCTTCATCCTGCTGCTCGCATTCCCCTTTTCCCCCTGGCTGAAACAAACCGGCATGCTGGACACGATGCCGCCCGAGCCACGCGCAGCACTCTGCCGATTCTACAAGCGGCTGCTGCAAAAGCACCTGTACTGCGCGGGGCCCGAAAAGCGCCTCTTGTCAAAGAACGCCGCTTTCGGCAGCTGGTGCGGCAGCCTGCTGGCATGCTTTCCGGATGCAAAGTTCCTGCTCTCCGTGCGCGAGCCCCGATCCGCCCTCAGTTCACAGCTCAGCTCGCTGGAAAGCGCGCGCCGCCTTTTCGCTACCGATCCGGACGGCAGCCAAACCGCGGCGCTTTTCACTGAAATTTTCAGCCATAACTACAAGGCACTGGCCGAGTTCTTCCAGACCCATCCGGAGCATGCCGGCATCGTGGAACAAGCGGAGCTTCGTCGCGCACCGGGCGAATGCCTCGAAGCGGCACTCCGGCAAGTGGAAGTCCCAGTCGAAGGATCCCTGCTTACTGCCCTGCGCACACTGACTCCCGGAGCCCCCAGCCAGCACCGGCACACCCCCGACGATTACCCGCTCGATGTAGAGGCAATCGAGGTTTGCATAAAGCCGAGCTATGACCTGATTCTTAAAGCCCGAGACCGCTCAATCTCCGCGAAATCAAGCTAATGGATACACCCCCGGGAACCACCGAAGCGCTCCACATGGAAGCGAATTCGGATACGAATGACCGCTTGCCGGCGGCTCATGTCCGGGTCGCGTTTTTCTCGGACTCCCTGCCCGAGCGCAACGGCACCGGTGCGTACTACCACGACCTGGCCAGCCAACTCACGCCCCAGGTTGAGGCACTTGAAGTCTTTCAACCTTTACAGGAGGTACGCTATCCACGGCTGTCCTTACCGATGCCGGGCGACCCCATGCAGCGCTTGATCGCCCCCAATGTCTTCCGGATCGCCCGCGGCTATAAGGCACTCAAGCCGAAGGTCGTCATCGCCGTCACCCCCGGCCCTTTCGGCCTGCTCGGTCTCTACCATGCCCGACGCAGCGGAGCCCGTTTCATCACCGCCTTCCACACCGACTTCGAGCACCTCGCCCGGATTTACTGGAGCAAATATTCACGGTGGTTCGTGAACGGCTACCTGCGCAACGCCAACAAGTTCCTCTGCCACCGCAGTGCCACCGTACTGATCAACAATTCGAACCTGCGTCCGGATGTGGAGAAGCTCGGGGCACCCTCCGTCGAGGTCATGGGCACACCCCTGCAACGCAGCTTTCTCGCACGCCCCATCAAGCCGCCCCCCGCAAAGATACACCGTATCTGTTTCGCCGGACGCCTCGCGCCGGAGAAAAACATCGACCGGATCGTGCAAGCCGCGCGGGAATTGCCCCAAGTGGAATTCATTATCGGGGGCGACGGACCGCTCCGCCGGGAACTGGAGGACTCCGCCAAGGGGCTGCATAACCTGCGTTTCAGCGGCTGGATGAACCGCGAGGAACTGATCGATATGATCGACAGCTCCAGCCTGCTCCTGCTCCCGTCCAAGGTCGAAACCTTCGGCTCCGTCGCACTCGAAGCCATGGCCCGCGGACGCCCCGCCGTGGTCTCCTCCAACGCCGGCATCCACGACTGGCCCGGCCTGCGGGAGGGCCTCATCGCATACGACCAAAGCACGTCTTTGACCGATACACTCCGCCCCCTACTGGACCTGCCTTCCGAACACTGGCAACAGAAAGCCTTTGCCGCCCGTTGCGCCGCCGAGCAACTCAATCGAAACACCATCGGGCAATGGGCGGAGGTTCTGGCAAAGTACGCCAGCCCGCCGGAGGCGGGACACACTCGATATCCGCAATGAAAGCCCTGGTCAGCATCCACGACCTCATGCCGGAAACCATGGACCGGGTGGAGCAACTCCTGAAATGGCTCAACGCGCGTGGTGTCCCGCCAGTCACCCTGCTCGTGGTTCCAGGCAAACCTTGGTCCTCCCGACAGCTGGCCCGCCTGCGCGAACTCTCTGCCGGGGGGCATCCGTTGGCAGCCCATGGCTGGCAACACCAGACCCGCCCCCGAAGGATGTACCACCGCTTGCATGCCGCACTCCTCTCACGCAATGTCGCCGAACATCTCGACTTGGACTCCCGCGGAATCCTCGACCTGTTGCTTCGCGCACAGCAGTGGTTCCCGGACAACGGCCTGCCCGAACCGGATTTCTACGTGCCACCGGCCTGGGCACTCGGCCCCATCCAAAAAGCCGACCTGGCCGCCGTACCCTTTCGTATCATTGAAACCACTACAGGCATCCGCTTTCCATCCGGCTCACAGAAACAGCGAACCCTGCGTCTACCCTTGACCGGATATGAAGCGGATACCGCGGTACGGGAAAAATTCCTGCGCGTCTGGAACCGCCGACAAATGAAAAGGGCACAACGAAGCGGCCGCCCCCTGCGCATCTCCATCCACCCGGACGACCTGCAGTTACGCGTAGCCGACCAACTCCAATCCCAGATCGAAGCGGTCGACAGTTTCATCGACTATGCGGCACTGCAACCGCCTCAAGCCTAGTGATCGCAGTGTTGCGCGATCGTCATGGTAAAAGTCGTCGCGGTCTTCTCCGCTTTGCCGCGGGAAACGATGAAATCCAGCGCTTCGTCGAAGTTCATCCCCGAAGCACCACTGCAACTTTCAAAACGGGCATCTTGCCCGAATGCCTGATACACCTGACGACGTAAATCCTCGATCGCCATACTGCCACCGTCCTGCAGAACGATATCCATGAGTGAATGCACATGAGTCATGCCCACAAAGATGCATTTAAAATACCAAAATTCACGAAGGTACCGATTCTATACAGCAGCTTTCAGCTGTTTTAATCGAAAGGATTAGCTTGCATAAGAGCTGAAGCCGAAACACATCTACCATTGGACACCGTAGGGCGAGCGGTTAGTTTATGCAATCGTGGCCAAGACTCCCATCATCTCCCGGATAAGCCGTAGCCTCCAGCGGAAGACTCGCATGCTGAAGGGGATCAAAGTCTATGCCCTGGTCGGAAAGGCTGGCACGGGGAAAAGTTTCCGGGCCCGCCTGATCGCGGACCGCCACGGGATCGAAGCGATCATCGACGACGGTCTGGTGATCCACCGTGGCAAGATCGTGGCGGGCCGGTCGGCCAAGCATGACGAGTATTACTTAACCGCGATCAAGACCTCGCTCTTCAACGACCTGAACCATCGCAACGAAGTGATCGCGGCACTGAATAAAGCCAAGTTCCAGAAGATCCTGCTGCTCGGCACAAGCGACCGTATGATCCACCGGAACTGCCTGACGCTGGGCCTGCCTGCACCGGAAGAAATTTTCCGGATCGAAGATGTCGCGACTGAAGCGGAAATCGCCGCGGCCCGGGAAGACCGAAAGGTCCGGGGCAAACATGTCATTCCGCTCCCCATCATCGAGGTCAAGCAAGCCTATCCAAAACTGATCGCACGGGCCATCAAAGTCTGGCTGGCACTGCACATCCACCCCGGGAAGAACGAAGCCGCTTACGAGAAAACCGTGGTGCGCCCCGCCTACCATACCATCGGTGAGATCACGATCTCCGAAAACGCCCTCGTGCAAATGATCCTGCACTGCCTGCGGGAGCAGGAACCGGACTTAAGTGCGGAAAGGATCCGGGTACGCAAAGGCAAGGAAGGCTATGAAGTGAAAATCAACATCTCCCTGCCTTATGGAAAGGAGGCCGCCGATACCTGCCACCGCTTGCGGGGCTACATCATGGACAAGATCCAGAACTACGCCGGCATCCAGATTTCAAAACTGGCCTTGAACATCGATTCCATTCAGCCGAAAGCCTGAGGGCAAAGTGAAGTATCAAGCCAGGTGGTAGGGGCGTTCGTCCCGAACGCCATTGCGGTGTGGCACGCAAGCATCAGCCCTCGACGCAACAACGCGGATGGCGGCTGGGGACAGCCGCCGCTACCATTCATCTGCAATGTCGATATCCAAGACAACTGCATCTTACGAGGCAGACAACAAAACAGACGGAATCCGATTCATTTAAAGGCCGAACAGGTAGGGGCGTTCGTCCCGAACGCCATTGCGGTGTTACACGCAAGCATCAGCCCTCGACGCAACAACGCGGATGGCGGCTGGGGACAGCCGCCATCTACCATTCATCTGCAATGTCGATATCCAAGACAACTGCATCTTACGAGGCAGACAACAAAACAGACGGAATCCGATTCATTTAAAGGCCGAACAGGTAGGGGCGTTCGTCCCGAACGCCATTGCGG